>JAYSLX010000151.1:0-19450 GCA_043725245.1 Geobacteraceae bacterium
AGTATCCGGCACTCTGCCGGTAATGAAGCATCTGGATGCTCTGGAGCGGAAGGGTTATATCAAAAGGGAAAGCGTAAACCGGGGGATTGCTCTGACAACGCCGCATAGCCGTTCAACATCCCTGCCGATTGTCGGTACCGTCCGAGCCGGACAACTATCAACCGCAATAGAAGATATCCAGGGATATTTTTCCGTTGATCATATGGCCGTAAAGGGAAATGACTGCTTCTTCTTGAGGATCAGTGGCGACTCCATGATCAACGCCGGTATCTTGGATGGTGATCTGGCCCTCGTGCGTCCGCAGGCAACAGCTGATAACAAGGACACTGTGATTGCCATGGTTGATGGAGAAGCAACGGTAAAGTGGTTCTATAAGGAGCATGACCACATTCGCCTGCAGCCGGCAAATCCGAATATGAATCCGATCCTCATCTATCCAGAAGGCGGTGAAGTGACAATAGTCGGTAAGGTGATAGGCGTTTACCGACAAATGTAGCAATCAGCTAATAATCAGAATCGCAACAAAGAAAACAGGAGATCGAAAGATGGAACCAATTACACTGTATGGGTTACTGATTGTCATGTTCGGAATGTGGGAGGAGTTTGGACCGGCAATAAGGACGGTTGTCAATAAAATCCGCAATAGCAAGCTCTTCGCAGAGACTGATTCAAATGCGACAGTTCAGAAGCCTGTATATGTAAGCAGGATGCCTTTATGTCTAGCCAAGGCCTTTCATTAATGAAGGAATATCCTGCCGGGTGAATAATTGAAGAAGCAAAAAGACCGGCATCGGTTGCCCATCTGTCAATTGGCGACCAAGATCGAATGTATACGAAGGCTAAAGCAGGCCATGAGGCCTTCTCGGCGTAGAAGTCAAAGTGCCCGTCAATAAAAGCCCTGCTTTATTCTGTGTCCGCATCCTTAACCTTGCTGTGTACCGTAGATCCGAATTGCTTCTGAAGTATTGTGTTCATCCTCATTTACTATTACCCTCCCTCTGAAGAACGTATAGTGTAATATTCTTCACCACCATCTAATATTCTCCATCCAATTGCATAATTCAATTAACCCCTCTAATGTCAGCTTTAAAAAAATCAACTATACCAGAAGCTTAACATCGCATAGGGAATTGGCACGACACTTGATTATGGATAGTGTCATCGCATGGAGGTTTATCATGAGCACAAAAAAAATATCTGCCTCGCTTCTCATCATTGCGGTTGTCACGTTGCTGGTGGTACTCGCATTTCACGTCAGAACAGGCACAACAGCCGACTCAGTCGCTGTCCTGCAGACGACCGGCATGACCTGCGGGAGTTGTTCGAGCAAAATCACCAAGGCGCTTGAACGTGAGAAAGGGGTTGCCGTAACCGAAGTGGATGTTGCTGGTGGCTGGGTCATAGTCGGCTTTGACACCAAGACGATCAAGCCGGCAGCCCTTGCACAAAAGGTCAGCGAAACCGGTTTTGGCTGCAATCTCTATGCGGTACTGACTCCTGAAGAGTTCAGGCAGGTTGCGGGGAGGGAGATCGGCAAGAGTGCTGCTGATTCAAAAGGGTGCTGCAGCAGCAAGACAGGCGGTTGTGGTGGAAACAAACAATAACAGGCAAAAGGAGAATGAAATGGCAAAAAAACGAACCAACCGGATAGTATGGGGACTTGCAGTAGTTATGATTCTGTTGCTCGGTGCAGCTTGCGCCTATGGGTTCTCTTTCGGCAAGTACGAGAAGGTCAAGGCAAACGGGGGTGTGGTATCGATCCCGGCATCCAAGGTTGCCGACGGAAAGGCCAGGTTCTTCAGGTTTGAAGATGGAGGAAAGGAGATCGCCTTCTTTGTGGTTAAAGCCCCGGACGGCAGCTACCGGACCGCGTTTGATTCCTGCGATGTCTGCTATAAGGCAAAGAAAGGTTATGACCAGCAGGGGGACAAGATGAACTGCAATAACTGCAACCAGAAGTTTGCAATTGACCGGATCGGCCCCAATTCAAACGGCGGCTGCAACCCTTCCTACCTTCCGCATCAGCAGAGCGGCGCAAATATTACGATCACCACCACAGACCTGAAGGCCGGGGCACGTTTTTTTTAAGCGTACAGGGAGCAATGGACCGTCATGCAACTGCACACCATTTCCATCAACAACCTGAAGCGCCGCAAGGCCAAGATGGCCTTTCTGACCATCGGCCTGAGCGTTGGGATCGCCACCATCGTTACTCTGGTGACACTCACGAGATCGATGTCCAGCGACATCGAGCGGAAAATGGATGAGTTCGGCGCAAATATCCTCATAACTCCCCAGAGCAACGGCCTCTCCATGAACTATGGCGGCATCAGCCTGGGCGGGGTCACCTTTGACCAGCGTGAGATCCTGGAAAGCGACCTGGCAACGATCAAGACCATCAAGAACAGCAGGAATGTCTCTGCCATCAGCCCCAAGGTGCTGGGGGGGATCAAGGTGGGCAGTCATGAGGTCCTGCTGGTGGGGGTCAACTTTGACAGCGAACTGAAGATGAAACAGTGGTGGAAAATCTTTGGTGATTCTCCCAAAACTGATAATGAGGTTCTTCTGGGGAGTGATGCGGCAAAGATTCTCAATGCAGGCACTGAAGACAAAATCCGTATCAAGGGGGAGGATTTCAAGGTGGCCGGAATCCTCGAGCAGACCGGTTCACAGGATGATTCGCTGGTGTTCGCCTCATTGAAAAAGGCCCAGAGGTTGCTCGGTAAGGAAGGGAAGATCACCCTGGCCGAGGTGGCGGCACTCTGCTCCGGTTGTCCAATTGGGGACATGGTCACTCAGATCGCCGAGAAACTGCCTGACGCCAGGGTGTCGGCAATTCAGCAGGTGGTTGAGGGGCGGCTCAAGGCACTGGATCAGTTCAAGCGGTTCTCCTATGCCATGGCTGCAGTGGTCGTCTTTATCGGGTCACTGATCGTCTTCGTCACCATGATGGGGAGCGTCAACGAACGGACCACAGAGATCGGCGTATTCCGGGCCATCGGCTTCAGAAGGTCACACATTATGCGGATCATCCTGCTTGAGGCAGCACTGGTAAGCCTTCTTGCGGGGTTGCTTGGCTATGGCGTCGGCATGGGGGGGGCAAAGCTGGCTCTCCCGTTCATGGCGGAAAGCAGCAATGCCCTTCTGGCCTGGGACGCTACCGTGGCATTCGGCTCGATCGGCCTTGCTGTCGTGCTGGGGCTTCTGGCAAGCCTCTACCCTGCCCTGCATGCTTCGAAGATGGATCCAACGGAAGCGTTGAGAGCGCTTTAAATCGAGGGGAACATGGCACTCATTGAAATCAGAAACGTGAAGAAACATTACCGTGACGGCGATGACGTCGTAGAGGCGCTGCGTGGTGTTGACATAAGCATCGAGGCCGGAGAGTTCATCACCATCATGGGGCAGTCCGGTTCGGGCAAAAGCACACTGCTGTCAGTGCTGGGGGGGATGAACCACCCCACCTCGGGAGAGGTCGAGATGGCCGGGGTACACCTCTACCAGCTGCCCGGCGAAAAGCTGGCCGACTTCCGGGCGCAGAACCTGGGGTTTGTGTTTCAGTCGTTCCACCTCATCCCCTACCTGACAGCCATTGAGAACGTCATGCTTCCGCTGGCAATCGTGAAGATGAAAGGGGTGGAAAAGGGCGCCGCAGCCAAACTAGCACTGGAGCGGGTCGGTCTCGGCAACAAGACGGACCGGCTTCCCAACCAGCTCTCCGGAGGCGAACAGGAACGGGTCGCCATTGCCCGGGCCATGGTAAATAACCCGAAGATCCTGCTGGCGGACGAGCCGACCGGCAACCTGGATTCAAAGACCAGCGATGAAGTGATGATGCTCTTCCGGGAACTTAACGATGCAGGCCAGACCGTGGTCATGGTGACGCACAATCCGGAGAACTGCCGTTATGCCGACCGGAGCATCAATCTCCGGGACGGCATGGTTGTATCGTCGCACTGATTGCATCTTTCCGGCAATAAGATAGACTGTAATCCATCTGAAACCGGCAGTTAAAGACCATGACAATCCAGAAGGTTCAATGGAAAGATCATCATTCATGCGCCCCGTTATTCTGGCGGCATTCATCGTAGGCATCAGCCTTCTCCACTATCTTACCCCGCTTCATCTCCACTACCTCCACGATATCTTCCAGCGCTTCTACTACCTCCCGATCATCCTTGCAGCCCTCTGGTTCGGCTTTCGCGGTGGCCTCCTTTGCTCGATCGTCGTCAGCATCGCCTATGCCCCGCATATCCTCTTCCAGTGGGGTGGGCACCTGACCGTGGAGATGGAAAAATACCTGGAGATCGTCCTCTACAACATTGTCGGCGGCGTGACCGGCCTGCTTTCCCAACGGGAGCGTGAGCGGACCGTCGAGTTGCAGAAAACTGCGCGTGGACTGGAGGAGTCATACCAGAAGCTGCAGCACCAGTCAGAACGGATCATTGCAGTTGAAGAACAGCTGCGTCGGGCGGAGAAGCTGTCCACTCTGGGGGAGATGGCGGCGGTGCTGGCACACGAGATCCGGAATCCCCTCGGCTCCATCCGGGGGACCGCAGAGATACTGAAAGATGATTATAAACCGGACGACCCCAAGCATGAGTTTATCGAGATCCAGATCAGGGAGACCGAGCGGCTTAATCGCGTTGTTGAGGATTTTCTCCGGATGGCGCGACCGCAACCGTCAGAGATGAGGCCCTGCTCCCTGGTCGAAGAACTTGAGACAGTTGTAACGCTGGTTTCAAGGGATGCCCTGGATCGGGGCGTTTCGCTCAACCTGGAACCGTTCTCAGGTGAGGCAACCATCTGGGCAAACAAAGAGAAGCTCCGCCAGGCATTTCTCAATATCGTCATAAACGCCCTGCAGGCAACCCCGTCAGGCGGCAGGGCAAAGATAGCGCTCCATAAAATTGAATCAGGCTTTGAGGTCAGCTTCATCGACAGCGGAACCGGCATAGATGCCGACTCTCTGGCAAAGATTTTCGAACCGTTTTTCACCACCAAGCCTGACGGAACCGGCCTGGGGCTTGCCATTACCAAGAAGATCATCGAGAGTCATGGTGGCACGTTGACGGTGGCTAGCGAGGGCGGCAAAGGGACAACGGTCACTGTCAGGTTGCCGATGCAAAATGGAGAGGAATCATGAAACCGAAGATTCTGGTCATAGACGACGATCCGTCTCTGCGGCGGGTACTCGAATACAACCTCCAGGAAGAGGGGTATGATGTTCTTGTCGCTGATTCCGGCGAGACCGGACTGGTCGTTTTTGCAGAGGAGAAGCCGTCTCTGGTAATAACCGACATGAAGATGTCCGGCATGGACGGCATGCAGGTGCTGAAGTCGCTGAAGGAGCAGTCCCCTGATACCCTTGTCATCATCATCACCGCCTTCGGTGCGGTTGACATGGCTGTTGAGGCGATGAAACTCGGCGCCTATGACTACATCACCAAACCGTTCAATCGCGATGCGCTGCGGCTTACGGTACGCAAGGCGCTGCAGTTCACCGGTTTGGCTGAAGAGAACCGGCGGTTGAAAGATGAACTTAGCGACAAGATCGATTTCCGCAGCATCATCGGCAACTCACCGCAGATGGAGAAGATATTTGCAATCGTAAGCAAGGTTGCGGACACCGAAGCATCGGTGCTTATCACCGGCGAGTCGGGCACCGGCAAGGAGTTGATTGCCAGATCGATCCATGCAAACAGTTCTCGCAGGAACTCCCCGTTTATTGCCATCAACTGCGCTGCCATCCCCCGCGACCTGCTGGAGAGCGAACTGTTCGGCCATATGAAAGGGGCATTCACCGGCGCAATCAGGGACAAGGTCGGAAAGTTCCAGTTGGCTGAAGGTGGCACCCTGTTTCTCGATGAGGTAGGTGATCTGCCGGTGGAGCTTCAGCCCAAACTGCTCAGGGCGTTGCAGGAGAAAGAGATTGAACCGGTGGGCGGCACAACAGTCCAGAAACTCGATGTGCGCATAGTTTCAGCAACAAATCTGGATATCGACAGGGCGATTGCAGCAGGGAGTTTCCGCGAAGACTTGTACTACAGGCTTTCTGTCATCCCGATACATCTCCCGCCGCTGCGTGAGCGGCGCAAGGATATCCCGATCCTGATCAGACATTTCTGCAGCAAGCACGGCAGCGGGGAAGTCACTTTCGACAAGGACGCGCTTGAAACAATGGTCTCGTATTCATGGCCCGGCAACGTACGCGAGCTGGAAAACAGTGTGGAGCGGCTGCTCATAATGCGAGGCGGGGATACGATAACCGTTGAAGAGCTGCCGGAGAAGATTCTTGACGGCAAGGCTCAGCCCCACCAAGGCTCTGCAGTCGTGAAACTCCCGGATGAGGGGTATTCACTCGAACAGCTGGAAAGGGAAGTTGTCGTAGAAGCGCTTGAACGGAATGGCTGGAACCAGGCCGCTGCAGCCCGTTTCCTGAGAATCCCCCGCCACACCCTTATTTACCGGCTGGAGAAATTCGGCATTAGCCTGCCTGAAAAGAAAGGATAGTGGGGAAAATGCTCCCCTCGATGCAGAATATTCTACATATTTAAGCCGGCCATGATTTGCACTTCTGCTAATAGTACAGTAAATTTAATGTGATACATAAATGGCATACACTATGTAATAAAAAAGATAACTTCAGACATAGAGGTCATCATGAAATCAGCCATCGCCGTGGTTACCATAGCTTCCGTTATCTCCATTAGCGCTAGTTTGTCCTATGCAGCAGATCCCACACCACATCAAAACCTTCCAACACTCGTTGCAACCGCCCTTGCCAACAACCCCGAACTGAAGTCCTCCCAGTCACGATGGAAAATGTTTGCCAGCAAGGCAAAGCAGGCTTCGTCACTGGAAGACCCGATGTTCATGTTCAAGCTTCAGAATCTTGTTGCAAGGGAGCCGTTTTCTTTTGGCGGCACAGACCCGCAGACTGCCAAGGTGATCGGTATCTCCCAGCAGCTCCCGTTCTGGGGGAAGCGGGCCATAAGGGAGGAGGTCGCGCAGTACGAGGCTGAATCATATAAATGGGCGATCGAGGAGAGGAAACTGGAACTCGCCCGGATGGTCAAGGAAACCTGGTATCAACTATACGCCGTGGACAAGGCGCTGGAGATCGTGGACAAAAACATCAGGATCATCGACGACTTTGTCACCATTGCCGAATCAAAATATTCTGTCGGCCAGGGGGTGCAGCAGGACATCTTCAAGGCCGGCCTGGAAAAGTCAAAGATGCTCGACATGCAGATAACCCTGCAGCAGCAGCGAAAAAGCTTTAGCGCCAATCTCAATTATCTTCTCTACCGGCCGGAGAATACTCCGGTTGGCAAGATTCCCGGGTTTGAGATACCGGAACTCGCTTTATCCCCCAAACAGCTGAACGATTTTGCATATGAGAACAGGCCGCAGATAAAAAGCCTGATAAACCTTGCGAACAAGGGGCAGGCATCCCATAGACTGGCTCAGAAGGAGTTCTATCCCGATTTCAACCTCTCCTTCGAGTACATGTTCCGGGAAGAGTCGATGAACGACCCTGGCTACAACATGTTCACCATGGGGGTCACGTTCAATCTTCCTTTGCAGCGGGAACGCCGTCAGGCCATGGTTGCGGAGGCTTCGTCAGAGACAAACATGTCAATGGAAGAGCTGAACGCCCTCAAGAACAGCATAAACTACTCCATAAGCGACGCTCTTGCCCAGATGGAACGCCGCAGGAAGCTGGTTGAACTGTACAGGGGGGGGATCATCCCCCAGGCGGAACAGTCGCTTGAGTCGGCGGTCATCAGTTACCGGGTGAACAAGGTCGATTTCCTGACTCTTCTCGATGGCCGAATAAATCTGTTCAATTACGAACGTGAGATGCACGACTCCAAAGCTGAGTACATGATGCAACTGGCGCGACTGGAAGCGACCGTCGGGATGGAGCTGGCTGCAATTCCAGCTGTTGGAAATGCGAAGCAATAGAACGGGAAGAGGTCCAAAATGGCACTGAACAAGAAAATAGCAATCCCCTTGATAATCCTGCTCGTTATAGGTGCTGCAGGCGGCGGCTGGCTCTATAAAACCGGCTGGTTCAACAAAGACAGGGACGGCCACAGTAAACTGGAGCATGCGGCTAAACAGCTCTACACCTGCTCCATGCATCCGTTCATAATCAAGGACAAGCCCGGCACCTGCCCGATCTGCGGCATGGAGTTGATAAAGAAGATTGATGCGGCCCCCGCAAACGGCGGTGCCCAGACACCGGAGCAGAAGCAGCAGGCCGAGATGCTCGGTCATGTGTCGCTTTCGCCGACCCAGCGGGTCATGGCCAACGTCGCCACAATCCCGGCGACACGGACCGACCTTAATAAGGAGATCAACGCTGTCGGCATCGTGCAGTTTGACCAATCGCGCCAGGCCAGGGTCACGGCCTGGATTGCCGGGCGGATCGATAAGCTCAATGTCAATACCGTAGGAGCCTACGTCAGCAAGGACAAGCCGGTTGCAGAGGTCTATTCTCCCGACCTGCTGGCAACTCAGCAGGAGTACCTGCTGGCGGTCAAGAGCCGTGAACAGTTGAAAAACTCGCCGATTGCCTCCATATCCCAGAACGGTGACGGCCTGGTGGCGTCGGCAAAACAGCGGCTGATGCTGTTCGGGGTCAAGGAGAGCCAGATTCTTGAGCTGGAAAAGGCGGGCAAACCGAACATCCGGCTCCCGATCTACACGCCGCTCTCCGGTATCGTCATAGAGAAGATGGTGCAGCAGGGGCAATACGTCAATACCGGAGATCCACTTTTCAGCATAGCTGATTTATCCACCGTATGGGTTGAGGTTGAAGTGTACGAAAACGAATTCCCCAACATTCATATCGGCCAGCAGGTAGAGATCCGATCCCAATCGTTCCCCAACAGACCATTCAGCGGAAAGATCGCCTTCATCTATCCCTTCCTCGACCCCAAGACCCGAACGGTCAAGGCAAGGGTGGAGATGCCCAACCCGGGCCAAAAGCTTAAACCGGACATGTTCGTCAACGCCATCATCAAGGTGCCGCTCGGCTCGGCTATCGTCGTACCAGTTACCGCCGTCATGGACACGGGAAAACGCCAGACCGTCTGGGTTGAGAGCTCCCCCGGGATGTTCGAGCCGCGGGATGTCCAGATCGGACAGCGTACCGACGACAAGATCCAGATCCTGTCCGGGCTCAAACGAGGCGACAGAGTGGCGGTATCCGGTGGCTATCTGATCGACTCTGAATCGCAGCTCAAAGGTGGCGCTAGCCAGGACCACAGTCAGCACGGCGGGGCAAAGCCTGAAGAAAAGGGACAGGCACCGCTGGCACCGGTTCCGGCCAAGAAGGATTCGTTGAAGATGGATGATATGAAGATGTGATGGGAATCTAAACATGATCGAAAAAATTATCGAATATTCCGCCCGTAACCGGGTCATCGTGCTGATGATGTTCGGGCTGATCATCGCCTGGGGGGTCTGGTCGCTACACAGTACTCCGGTGGACGCCATTCCCGACCTGTCAGACAATCAGGTCATCGTCTTCACTGACTATCCAGGCAGATCACCGCAGGTGGTGGAGGATCAGGTCACCTATCCGCTGGCGGTCAATCTGCAGGGGTTGCCGCAAGTACGTGCCGTGCGTGCATCTTCCGCCTTCGGCTTCTCAATGATTTACGTGATCTTTGAAGACAAGGCCGACATTTACTGGGCCAGAACCCGCGTCCTGGAACGACTTAACTACGCTGCTTCGCTGTTGCCGCCAGGGGTGGTCCCCACCCTTGGACCGGACGGGACCGGTGTCGGCCATGTCTTCTGGTACACCATTGAGGGTAAGGGTTATGACCTGGAGCAGCTACGTACCTTGCAGGACTGGTTTGTCCGTTACCAGCTGAACACTGTTCAGGGTGTTGCCGAAGTAGCCTCCATCGGCGGCCTGGTGCGCGAATACCAGATCGACCTGGATCCGAACAAACTGTTTGCCTACAACATCAAGGTAGCCAAGATCATGGATGCGGTCAAGGCATCCAACAAGGATGTGGGTGGCAGGCTGATTGAGCAGGCCGATGCCGAGTACCTGATCCGCGGCCAGGGTTATGTGAAGTCCAAGGCCGATCTGGAGAACGTTGTGGTGGGGGCCGACATGCGCGGCACGCCGATCTACCTCAAGAACCTGGGGACCGTGCAGATGGGAGGTGCCATCCGGCGAGGGATGCTGGACATGAACGGCGAAGGTGAGGCGGTAGGCGGCATCGTCGTCATGAGGTACGGAGAGAACGCCAAGGATGTCATCGACCGGGTCAAGATCAAGATCAAGGAGTTGGAAAAAGGGCTGCCTCCGGGTGTTAAGATCATGGTTTCCTATGATCGCTCTGACCTGATCATGCGGGCGATTGATACCCTGAAGAAAAACCTGCTTGAAGAATCGATTGTTGTCTCGCTGGTGATCCTGATCTTCCTGCTCCACTTCCAGAGCGCACTGGTGATCGTGCTGACCCTGCCGATTTCGGTACTTATCGCCTTTATCACCATGAAGCTGATGGGGGTCAGTTCCAACATCATGTCCCTGGGCGGCATAGCCATCGCAATCGGTGTGCTGGTGGATGCCGGGGTGATAATGGTGGAGAACTGCTACCGCCACCTCTCGGAGATGCCGCCTGAAGAACGCGCCGGCAAAAGGCTGGAGACCGTCATCAGTTCGGCGAAGCAGGTCGGTCGGGCAATCTTCTTCTCTCTGGCTATCATCGTGCTCTCCTTTGTACCGGTGTTCATGCTGGAGGGGCAGGAAGGTAAGCTGTTCCATCCACTCGCCTTCACCAAGACCTTCTCCATGATGGGTTCCGCCATGATCGCCATCACGCTTGTGCCTGTGCTGATGTACTACTTCATGCGGGGAAAGATGCCGCCGGAGAGCTCCAATCCGGTTTCGACTTTTTTCATCAAACTCTATTCACCGGTCATTCGCTGGGTACTGGTCTGGAAAAAGACTACCATCGCCCTGAATCTCGTGGCCCTGCTCATTGCCGTGCCCCTGTTCATGAACCTGGGA
The DNA here is from genome assembly GCA_043725245.1 of Geobacteraceae bacterium. Lineage (GTDB taxonomy): Bacteria > Desulfobacterota > Desulfuromonadia > Geobacterales > DSM-12255 > Geoanaerobacter. The sequence continues at coordinate 11,048 of JAYSLX010000151.1, forward strand.
AGCGAGTTCATGCCTCCGCTGGACGAGGGTTCGCTGCTCTACATGCCGGTGACACTCCCTAACGTCTCCATTACCGAGGCCAAGCGCCTGATACAGGTGCAGGACAAAATAATCATGAGCGTGCCTGAGGTTGAGCATGTTCTCGGCAAGGTCGGTCGGGCCGAGACCTCCACAGATCCGGCGCCGGTTTCCATGTTCGAGAGTATCATCATTCTGAAGCCTAAAGAGGCCTGGCGACCCGGCATCAAGAAGGCCGATATCGTCGCAGAACTGGACAGCAAGCTCCAGCAGATCGGCGTCCGTAACGGCTGGACCCAGCCGATCATCAACCGCATCAACATGCTCTCCACCGGGGTTCGAACCGACCTGGGGGTCAAGATCTTCGGCAATGACCTGAATGTATTGAAGGATCTGGCGATTCAGGCAGAGGCGATCCTTAAGCCAATAAACGGGGCAGCCGACGTGGTTGCTGAACGGGTAACCGGCGGCAACTACATCGATATCGATATCGACCGCAAAGCTGCCGCCCGCTACGGTGTCAGCGTTGGTGACATTCAGGATGTCATCGAAACTGCACTCGGGGGCGAAATGCTCTCCACCACAGTTGAAGGGCGCAACCGCTTCCCGATCCGGATCCGCTACCTGCGGGACTATCGCGACAATATCCCGGCCATCCGCCGCATCCTGGTTGCCAGGATGGAGGGGGCCCAGGTGCCTCTGTCACTGGTAACGAAGCTGAAAATATCAACCGGCGCGCCGGAGATCAACAGCGAGGGGGGACTACTCCGTTCACTGGTCTTTCTCAATGTCCGAGGTCGAGACATGGGTGGGTTCGTGACCGAGGCCAAACAGACACTGGAGAAACAGCTCAAGCTCCCTCCCGGTTATTACGTTGCCTGGTCCGGTCAGTGGGAAAACCAGATTCGCGCCAAAGCGAGGCTTCAGCTCCTTGTACCGGCAGGGATACTGATCATCTTCATCCTTCTTTATTTCACCTTCCACTCGGCCCTGGAGGCGAGCATGGTCATGCTCTCGGTCCCCTTTGCGCTGATCGGCGGGGTCTACCTGGTCTCTGCCCTGGGCTATAATCTCTCGGTTGCGGTCTGGGTGGGGTTCATCGCCCTGTACGGCATCGCCGTGGAGACCGGGGTGGTGATGGTTATCTACCTTCATGAGGCACTGGACAAGAAGCTTATCAATGGCCCCTGCAGCGAACAGGATATTTATGACGCGACCTTCGAGGGTGCGGTTCTCCGCTTGCGGCCCAAACTGATGACCGTGGCAGTGGCACTGCTGGGTCTGATCCCGATCATGTGGTCGACGGGAACCGGCGCCGACGTGATGAAGCCGATTGCTGCGCCGATGATCGGAGGGATGATCTCATCGGCCGTGCATGTTCTCATCATGACACCGGTCATATTCGTGCTGATGAAGAAACGGGAACTGAAGAAAGGGACTTTGAAATACTCGGGTATGAAACATTAACAACCAAAACAAAGGAGAAAAGACGATGAAAAAACTGATTCTGATGGTTGCGGCAATACTCTCACTTCTGGCACCGGCTGCATTTGCCGCTGATCCTGGTGAGCACGGAAGCGGCGCCCATGACATGGGGCATGGCAGCAGTAAGGGGAGCGTGGCCCATGAGGAAGTGGTAAATGGTGTTAAGGCCACCTTTACCGTCCAGACCATGGCCGAGGCAATGAAGGCGATGGGGATGGAGATGCCCAAGGGGGTTAAGGAGACCCACCACATTTCGGTTTCCTTCAAGGATGCAAAAACCGGTAAGGCCCTGACCGAGGGGGATGTAAAGGTTAAGGTGCAGAACCCTGAAAATACTGACCAGTCAAAGGATCTGATGGGTATGCAGGGTCACTTTGGTGCAGACTTTGATTTTTCCAAAAAGGGGAAATACGGCGTAATGTGCAAGTTCCAGCTGAAGGACGGAAAGGTTCGCAGCGCAAAATTCTGGTACACGGTCAAGTAGGAGATGCTGTTTTTTGGTGCAAATCTAATATCCCCTGCAACTGCTGAATGTTGCAGGGGATATTTCTGTCAATTAGGGACAGGTTGTGGAATCGCTTAATCTGTCAAATCCCATCAAACAGGGCAGTTGAGAGATAGCGCTCAGCACTGTCCGGCAGAATCACCACGATAGTCTTGCCGGCAAACTCAGGCAGCTTGGCCAGTCGAACTGCCACGGCTGCCGCTGCACCGCAGGATATGCCGACCAGGATTCCCTCTTCCTTTGCCAGTCGCTGCGCAAAGGCAATTGCCTCATTGCCGTCAACCTGTTCCACCCTGTCAACAATCGACAGGTCAAGGGTCTCCGGAATAAATCCGGCGCCAATTCCCTGGATCTTGTGGGGACCTGGTTGAATCGGCTTTCCGGCCAGTTTCTGACTGATAACCGGACTCTCCTTTGGCTCCACTGCAACTGAAATGATCTGCTTCCCCATGGTGTTCTTGATATAGCGCGAGATCCCGGTAATGGTGCCGCCGGTTCCAACACCTGACACCAGTACATCTATAGCCCCGTCAGTGTCGATCCAGATCTCCGGTCCGGTGGTCTTTTCGTGGATGGCAGGGTTTGCCGGATTCTTGAACTGCTGGGGGAGAAAGTACCGCTTAGGGTCAGAGGCGGCAATCTCTTCAGCCTTGCTGATTGCTCCCTTCATCCCCTCTGCACCCGGCGTCAGAATAAGTTGTGCCCCCAGAGCCGCCAGCACCCGCCTGCGTTCAATGCTCATAGTCTCAGGCATGGTAAGGGTCAACTTGTAGCCACGAGCTGCAGCCACAAAGGCCAGTGCAATGCCGGTATTGCCGCTGGTCGGTTCAATGATTTCCACACCGGGTTTGAGTATGCCGCGCTCTTCAGCATCCCAGATCATGCTGGCGCCGATGCGGCACTTGACGGAATAGGCAGGGTTGCGCCCCTCTATCTTCCCGAGGACGGTTGCTGCTGCTCCGTCAGTAACCTTGTTGAGTCTGATCAGAGGGGTGTTGCCGATTGACTGGGAGTTGTCTTGATAAATGTTTGCCATGGTGAGCTCCTTTAGTAAGTTACAAAATATTTTCTGTGCTTTTCTGGTAGAAAATAATTTGGCTAACGCACTATCCTGTTCAAAAGGGTCAGGCCTTAAAATATAGACTTGATAGGGTAGTTGGTCAAAAAAACTTAGATCGCGAAATCCACCACTCGTGTCAACTTCGACTTTTCAAGTTCACTCATCTCCAGCATCCCGGCAAGGGTGATGGCTTGCAACGACCCTTTCAGGGTGGCGTAGACAGAGCGCATGGCCAGGCGAATCCCACAGCTCGCAGGATCTTCGCATTCGCTGCAGCGACCGCCACTGGTTTCGCCAAGGCATTCCAGGGGGGCAAGAGAACCCTCAAGTGCGGTGATCGACTCAAACAGGGTGATCCGTTGGGGCGAACGAGCCAACGTATACCCTCCGCCTTTACCCTTGCGGCTCGCCAGAATGTCGGCATTTTTAAGGGCCAGAAGGATCGCCTCAAGAAATTTCTTCGGAATACCCTCATCCTTCGCAAGATCTGCAATAAGAACCGGCGAGTTATTATCCTTGCGAGCGAGATGGAGCAGGGCCTGGAGACCGTATTTCGTTTTACGAGATATCATAGTATATAATTTATATAAACTTACAAGATATGTCAATCTCTTCGTCATTGGTCATCTTGGCTGCTTAACTCTCATTATTGCAGAGCAGGTCATATCTGGTAGTCGGTCGCAAAGACTCGGAAATGCGTAGCCCGGACAAAGACCTTTTCACCTGTTTTGAGCTCCAGTTCGCGGTAACGTTCCCGGGTCAATGTTGCTTCAAGCGGTTCATTAGTGTCTGTCCGTTGCAGTTCTATACGCGCCACCGGACCTGCACCCTGTATGTGGCGAACCTCTGCTTCAATCTCATCAGCTGAGGATCTTGATCGGGAGATTTCCATGTCGTGGGGGCGGACATAGGCGATTGCCGTATCTCCGTCTGCTCCGCCGTTCGGAGCTGCTATGCTGATGGTGCCGATCTCGGCCCTGCTTCCGTTGATCCGTCCATGGAAAAGGTTGACGTTCCCCAGAAAGTTGTACACAAAAGGGCTGGACGGCTGTTCGTAGACCTCTTCAGGTGAGCCGACCTGTTCGATTGAGCCTTTGTTCATTACCACGATCCGGTCGGCCACCTCCAGTGCTTCCTCCTGGTCATGGGTGACAAAGACACTGGTGACATGGATTTCATCGTGAAGCCGTCGCAGCCAGCGCCGGAGTTCCTGACGTACCTTGGCATCCAGTGCACCAAATGGTTCGTCAAGGAGCAGAACCTTTGGCTCTACCGCCAGTGCCCGTGCCAGTGCCACCCGCTGCCGCTGCCCACCGGACAGCTGGGCAGGATAGCGGTCGGCCAGGTTCTCCAGTTGCACAAGGCGGAGCAGCTCGAGTACCTTTGCCTTGATATCGGCCTTGGAAGGCCGTGTGGCCCGGGGCTTTACCGTCAGTCCAAAGGCGATATTGTCAAATACGGTCAAATGTCGGAAAAGGGCGTAGTGCTGGAAGACAAAGCCGACCTGGCGATCCTTTACGTGCCGCTTGGTTGCCTCGTCGCCATCGAAGTGAATCGTGCCGGTATCAGGGATCTCAAGCCCGGCGATAATCCTTAGCAGGGTTGTCTTGCCGGAGCCTGATGGCCCCAGCAGGGCCACCAGTTCCCCTGAGGGGACGGTTAGGTTGACATCATTCAGGGCCTGGAAGTTGCCGAAGGTTTTGCTGATATGTATGGTCTCGATGCTCATGCTTTATTCCTTGTCATTCCGATTTCAAATCAAAGCGCTATCTTCGTTGGCTCCTCTTCGGCTCCTCAACATACTGATCTGTATGCCTTCGTCGCCTCAATCCTCGCCGCCTTGATTTCATCTTTGATTTGAAATCGGAATTAATTGTGCATCTTCCACTCGGCCAGGCTTTTCACTCCCAGGGTCACCAGGGCGAGGAGGGCAAGCAGAGACGCAACGGCAAAAGCGGCGGCGTAGTTGTACTCGTTGTACAGAATCTCCACATGGAGCGGGAGAGTATTGGTGGAGCCCCGGATATGCCCCGAAACAACCGAAACCGCACCGAACTCCCCCATAGCACGGGCATTGCAGAGGATAACCCCGTACACCAATCCCCAGCGGATGTTGGGAAGGGTTACCCGGAAAAAGGTCTGTAGCCCGCTGGCTCCCAGCACTATCGCTGCCTCTTCTTCGTCTTTTCCCTGGGACTCCATCAGCGGGATCAGCTCCCGGGCGACAAAAGGGAAGGTTACAAAGACCGTCGCAAGGACGATTCCCGGAACTGCGAAGATGATCTGCAGGTCATGCTCCTTAAGCCAGGGACCGAACCACCCCTGGAGGCCGAATATGAGCACGTAGATGAGCCCGGAGACCACCGGCGACACTGAAAACGGCAGATCTATCAGTGTCTGGAGCAGGCTTTTGCCCGGGAAGCTGAACTTGGAAATGGCCCAGGCAGCAATGACACCGAAAACCAGATTCAGCGGAACCGCAACGGCAGCGGTTATGAGGGTCAGACGGATGGCGCTTCGTGCATCGGATTCGGTAATGGCTGCCAGGTAGGCGGCCCACCCCTTTTCCAGTGCTTGGCAGAAAAGTGCTGCCAGCGGAACAATGAGCATCAGGGAGAGAAATGCCAAGGCAATGCCGATAAGCAGCCAGCGGACATGCCAGGGCTCAGTCAATGTCTGTCCGGAAAATTCTGCTTCGGTATGTACTCTGTTTCTGCGAACAAACATGCTCTATACTCCTCAGTCGGCGTAACGCCGGCTCCGCCACTGCAGGATGTTGATGAAAAACAAAAGGAGAAAAGATGCTCCCAGCATCACCGAGGCTATGGCGGTAGCACCGGCGTAGTCGTACTGTTCCAGCTTGCTGATGATCAACAGCGGCGTGATCTCGGACTTCATCGGCATGTTACCCGCAATGAAGATGACTGAACCATACTCGCCGACCGCACGGGCAAAGGCGAGGGCAAAGCCGGTGAGCAGACTCGGCAGAAGTGTTGGCAGAAGAATCCTGCTGAAGGTCTGCCAGCGGCTCGCCCCCAGGCTGACGGCAGCTTCTTCGATCTCCGACTCCAGCTCTTCAAGAACCGGTTGGACGGTCCGTACCACAAAAGGGAGGCTGATGAAGGTCATGGCCACGAAAATACCAATCGGAGTGTATGCGATCTTGATGCCATGGGGTTCCAGATACCTGCCGATCCAGCCGTTGGCCGAGTAGAGGGTAGCCAGGGTGATGCCGGCCACTGCGGTCGGCAGGGCAAAAGGAAGGTCAATAAGGGCGTCCACCAGTCGTTTCCCCGGGAAGCGGTAACGGACCAGCACCCAGGCCACCAGCAGGCCGAACAGGGCATTGGTCGCCGCTGCCATGAGTGCGGCCCCAAAGGTGACCTTGTAGGATGCCAGCACTCTCGGGGCGGCAACTGCAGCCATGAACTCGGCCCAGGTCAGGCCGGCACTCTTGAAGAGCAGTGCCGACAGTGGGATCAGTACGATCAGGCTGAGGTAGAAGACCGTGTAGCCGAGCGTCGGGCCGAACCCTGGGATGACGTTTGGATTTTTCTTCATATGTTTCATTGCCCCTACGATCTATTTGCTTGGGGTGTAGATCTGGTCAAATGTGCCGCCATCGGCAAAGTGGGTCTTCTGTGCCTTGCGCCAGCCGCCGAAGTTTTCGTCGATGGTAACCAGTTTTATCTTGGGAAAGGTCTTGCCGTATCTGGCCGCGACCTTCTTGTCTATTGGTCGGTAATAGTGCTTAGCCGCGATTTCTTGCCCTTCAGGGGTGTAGAGGTACTTCAGGTATTCCTCGGCAATCTTGCGGGTTCCCTTTCTGTCTACGACCTTGTCTATGACCGTGACCGGAGGTTCAGCCAGAATGCTCAGCGACGGCACTACGATTTCGAATTTATCTTTGCCCAGTTCATTGATCGCCAGAAATGCCTCGTTTTCCCAGGCGATCAGCAGATCGCCCTGTCCCCGTTGGACAAACGTGGTGGTTGAGCCCCGGGCGCCTGAATCCAGCACCGGCACGTTCCTGAACAGCTTGGTTACGAAGGCTTTGGCTGTAGCATCGGTGCCCCCTTTCTGCTTGAGTGCATAAGCCCAGGCTGCCAGGTAGTTCCAGCGGGCACCGCCGGAAGTTTTCGGGTTCGGTGTGATTACTGCGACCCCAGGTTTGACCAGGTCGTTCCAGTCCTTGATGTTCTTAGGGTTTCCTTTGCGTACAAGGAAGACAATGGTGGAGGTGTAGGGAGAACTGTTGTGAGGGAGCCTTTTCTGCCAGCTGTCGGGAATCAGTTTAGCCTTGTCCCCGATCTCGTCGATGTCATATGCCAGGGCGAGGGTCACCACGTCGGCATCCAGGCCGTCGATCACTGCCCGCGCCTGCTTGCCCGAGCCGCCATGGGACTGCTTGAAGCTGACGGTTTCGCCACTCTTGTTCTTCCAATACTTGGCGAAGGCACTGTTGAAGTCCTGGTAGAGCTCACGGGTCGGGTCATAGGAGACGTTGAGTAGGGTGGTTTCCGCGAGAACGGTTTCACTGACAAGGAGTGACGCTGCCAACAGGGTTGTGCTAAGAATGAATGCTCTGGTTCTTTTAAACATGATCGGCTCCTTTAGTATTTATTGCCTATAATATCTATAGTCTGTTGCGGTAAAAAAATCAGTGGCTGAGGGGTGAGATGCATAATGGCCACTGATGGTAGTTTGTTCTGAACATGATTGCGAAAATGGTCTGGTGGACAAGCATAATATACAAAGTCTATAGGGCGATAATATTTAACTTGATGGGGTTTGTCAATAAGAATATTAATACAAAATGTACGAGTGAACTCCCTTGCAGATGTCCCATGATTCACGAGGAGCGGGTCGGTTGCCGTGGCCTGAAAATTGCCGAAGGGGGTGACGAATTTTCATTTTGTGATAATCTACTAAGGTTTTATCCAGATCAGTCTATCAGCCGGATTTCGATGAGCAGATTTCTCTCACTTTCGATTCGCAAGCATATGATCATCCTGGTCGTTGTCATGACGATCGTCCCAGTCGGTATTATTCTCTATTCTGCACACAATCAGCGTGAGCAGGATCTGCGGGATGCAAAGCTTTTTGTTGAGAGACTTGCCGATGACGTCAGCGACGATCAGAACATGCTTCTGTCGGGTGCGGAGCAGTTGTTAAGCACCTTATCCCATATTCCTGCCGTACAACAACGCGATGCAAAGGCCGTAAGTGCTCTGCTGGCTAAACTTGTCAAGAAAAACCCCAAATATGCCAATCTGCTCATAACAGACAATACCGGTCTGCAGTGGGCAGAGGCAATTCCGGTCAAAATCCCTGT
>JAYSLX010000152.1:0-17277 GCA_043725245.1 Geobacteraceae bacterium
GCGGGCGGTTTCGAACCGCCGACCCCTAGCGTGTCGAGCTAGTGCTCTACCCCTGAGCTACGCGCCTGTAAGCAAAACGTGGTGATTATTAACAATGGACGTCTCGGATGTCAAGCAAATTATTCGGCAGACAGGGCCTTTTCGCGCTGCAGTATGGTCATTACAGCGGAAGTAACCTCTTCGATCGAAATATCAGACATGCAGCGTGTACCAACCCGGCAGGACTTTGTATTTCCGAACTTCGTGCAGGGAGAACAGCTTAGCAGCCGGTTGATTACTATGTGACGGTCGCCTCTGGGCGCCCATTTTAAAGCTATTCCCGGCCCGAAAAGCGATACAGTCGGAATATTCAATGCAACTGACATGTGCAGAACCCCTGAATCGCCGCTGATTAATGCCTTGGCGAGGGATATAACCGCAGCTGTTTCTGCCAAAGATGTTTTACCGGCAAGATTCAGCCCGTTAGCACCACAGATTAGTTCTCCGGATGCACAATCTCCCTTCCCCCCGACTACGACCATTGGTAATCCATGCTTTTCAAGTTCACTTGCTACTGCAGCAAAACGCTCCACTCCCCAGCGCCGCTCCGGAATACTGGCTCCGGGGAATATGACAATAAAATTACTTGACCAATTATCCGGAAGCAGTTCTCTGGCTCTGTCAAGCACCTTACTAGGTATTTCCAGATAAGGGAGTCGAACATCTTCTTTTGGTTCAATCCTAAGGGGCTTAAGTAGATGGTAAAAGCTGACGAGCTCATAGTCATCTTGTGAATAAAAGACAGGAAAATTAAACAGACGCGCGCGCTCATTAGTGGCAAAACCGATAGTAAGGGGAGCACGGCACAGCCGTGCAACAATGCCTGAGAGGCAATGCCACTGCTCGGTATCGATAACAACATCATAGTTATTATATATACAATCGTAAAGCTCACGAGGCCTATCATAATTATATATTTTGTTAATTTCCGGCGACAGAGAAAAGATCGCAGCATTACGTTGCTCTGCGAGTATATCTATGATTGCATCGGGGAAATGCTGACGTAAATTGATTATTGATGGAATCAGTAGAACAGCATCACCGATGCCACCAGGTCTAATGACAAGAATTCTTTTGCATAATTTGAAATGTGTCACTGGTGATGCAGGAGGGATCAGTCTTATGATCTTTGATCCAATTAAATTATCTGCAGTTTTAAGTATCGATATTCTAATACACATTTCCTTCCCTGGCCTTAATTGCATAGAGTGCATATAGAGCTGACATAATAGCCATCACTCAATGCTGACACTTCTGAATACATCCAGCGTTTTTAACGCCGAATACTCCCAGGTAAAATGAGCTGCTTGCATCAACCCTTTCTTCCGCAGCAACTCCTGTTTTGAATCATCATCCCATAAGAGTTCGATCTTGCACGCAATATCATCCACTGATGTTGGATCAAAAAAAAGTGCCGATTCCCCCGCAACTTCGGGCAAAGAGGCACTGTTTGAGCAGATAACCGGACACCCGGATGCCATAGCTTCAACTACAGGGAGGCCAAACCCTTCGAAGAGTGAGGGAAAGACCATGAAACGAGCCAGATTATAAAGGCTCGGAAGATCTTCATGAGGAACATATCCAAGCCATCTTACAGTATTGGATAATCCCAAGCGGACTATCCTTTCCATAACATCCGGATGGGCATCCATGGGGCGTCCGGTAAGCAACAGTTCGCCATCGAACACGCGACGATTGAGAAGAAGCCGAACTGCCTCAAGTAGACGTAGATGATTTTTGTGGGGCCATGTGGCTGCCGGATAGATCATGAACGGTAGCCTGAGGTCATACTCCTTTACGACCTCAGCCAGCGATTGAGGGTCTCTCAGATGAAACTCGTCTCCGCACCCCGAGTGCACAACATGGACCTTGCAGGGATCGACACCGTAGCGCTCCACCAGACATGACTTTGCATGAGTGGAGAGTGTGATAACAGCACGGGCCTCCATGACAGATGGAAGATAGCTTAGCTTGCGTCTGTTGAGTTCCGAAAGAGAAAAAAATTCGGGAAAGAACTCCTGTTGCATGTCGTGGAATGTAAGCACAGAAGGATAGGGCAATCCAGGTGGGTTGAGAACGGTAAGCGGGTGATGCATGACATCCACGGGAAGCTTCTTCAACCCCATTGCCAGGATGTCTACACTGCATGTCCGCTGGAAAAATCCACGTAGAATCCAGCGGACACTCGACTGGTGGTAGCCAAAAACCTTTAATCGGAAATTTTCATTTATCGGCATGAGAGACTGAGCGGCAATCTCGTCGCACAGCACCAGATAGTCATTTACCCTGTCCACCTTCTGAAGGGCTGCAAAGAAGTTGGTTACATATGTTTCAACACCTCCAATTCCAGGTCTGTATCCTATGAAATTAAGGGCGATTCGCATCGTAGCCCTCAAAACCTGATTTAGTTGCCTCATAATCTTCAGGGAGAAGAGATCGCCTCCCGCAGAGAATGGGAACAAGAGCTACAAAAGGAGGGCTGGTCATAACTCTAAAAAGAGCGTCAGGTAAAATCTTCCTGCTGAAGAGATGCAGGTTCCGGCCGTTGGTAGTCAGTCTAAGGCCAAGCCGTTCGGCCATCAGACAGAGTGTTTTCCTGCTGTAAAAAGAAATGTGCTGCCCATGTTCGAGCCCATAGTACCACCAGTTTCCAACCGGTGGTGGCGGATCGGGCAACAAGTGGGTTGTGAACAGGATGTTTGGTGAAAGTGCAAACATTTCGGAAATTGAGTCCAGAGGGTCTTTCAGATGTTCGAATATTTCCGCTGCGGTCAGGAGTTCATAACATACATCACCCGTAACATCTGCTACGAACGGTCCTGCGAACATATTCCGGCAGTGGTGGTCATGCCAGTAAAAATCGTATCCTGCATCGCGCATAAGCCTGGTGAAAAGGCCGGTTCCGCCGCCATAATCGATGAACTTTCCATCAGCGCCAAAGAAGAGTCTGATCACCGAACGTGCTACACCTGCAAACCAGAGGTTCCTGTCGACAAGGCCTATATCACTTTTAGTAATAGCCGATGAATATGCCGCATCCAGCCAGAACGCCCCATCCACACTTATGAAACCGCATGTCTGACAGCGGTTGAACGATGCATCATGTCGCCCCATGACCGCTGCACTGCCAAAGTGAGCTCTTGAACCGTTGCAGATGGTGCACTTCATCAGAAGTCCCCTCTCAGGGCTGAAAGAAGCCTTCTGATAATCGAAGGCTCGCGGAACATAGTTCTCCCGGTATAGGTATCCGCATCCAGGTCAACTTGAATGCCCGGAGGATGACAAAGCGGGAACTGCACCACCTCTGCCTGCATGTTCGCATAGCGGTTAGGCACGGGGGTATGCGTAGCACCAGGTCCGAAACCTATATTGGAGACCAGATTTATAGCCGGTATGACGGTGAGAAGATTGTGTCGCCAACACGAAAGGGTCCAGCGGCAGTCCCAGGTATCGATCTCCCCGGCATGGACCCTGTCCAGGACTGTAGTCCAGTATCCGACCTCTTCACTGCAGGAAAGTATGCCGGCCAGTCGACCGCTATCCCGAAAATCGTGCCAACAGTCCATCCCGTTGTCGTTCATCTCCCAGGCACGCCGCCATGATGCCCATCCCCATATGTGGTTATAGCGGGAGAAGTAATAGCTGTATGGCGACCTGAGGCGACCAAACTGAAAATTAACACCACTTATCTGAGCAATGCGCGGCTCGTCTTTAAAACGATCAAGAAGCACTTGACAGTATCGGAAAAACGACGGATCAGGGAGGCAATCATCTTCAAGGATGATCGCCTCTTCCACCTGTTGGAATACCCAGTTGAGACCACTGGAGACGCGCCTCATGCAACCAAGGTTCTGCTCTGAATAATTTGTAAGGAGACGGCAATCCCAATCCACGCCATCTATTATAGACCTGGCTTGAACACAAAGCTGCTCCTCTCCGACAACACAAAGTCGGGGGCCATCTGCCACCACAAGGAGAATTGGTGGACGGGCCTCACGAATTGCGGCAAAAACCTGACGGGTTGTTTCCGGACGATTGAACAGAAAAAAAGCTACAGGCTTATTCAGTTGCCAGTCATCCTTACCTTTCAAGCATTCACCTCGTTGCATCGGTAAAATGGAAAGAGGTTGGCGGGGATGATACTTTGCAGGCTATCACCGTCTGATTCTGTCTCATCGAAGGGATAATAGCATATATCATACGTGCTGGAAGACTGGCTCGGTGAGAGGTGAAAAAATAATGTCGGCTGATAGAGAATCCTCCAAGTCTGAGCAGTTCACGTACCTCTTCAGAAGTGTATTCCCTCCAGTGTATACCGACAATCATATTGCTTGATCTGCCCAATTGGGCGGCAAAGTCATTGACCGGATTATTTATTGACCTCCCGGCCAGCAACTTTGCCCTGTTGACCAGAGAGGAGAGGTTCGGAAGGGAGAGATAGAGATGACCACTCTTACAGATTACCCGGTTTAACTCACATAGTACCGGCAATGGGTTGAAGTTGAAATGTTCAAGGGTCTCGCACATTACGACAATATTGAAGGATTCTGACTCTGCAGGTATCATATAATCCCGAAGGTTGGCAGATATGACTGAGACGCCTTCTCTGATGTATCTTTCCTTGAGCCTCTCATTTTTCATGAATTCAGGAATATCGAGCGCAGTGACCGAGTAACCCATCCTTGCAAGGGAAACACTCACCACTCCAAGATAGGAACCTATCTCCAGAACCCTGATGGGCAAAGATGTACCTGAACGACCAACCGACAGCGATAGAATGTCGCACAGAGTGCGCTCATAGGAACACCTGGCATTGGCAATATAGGTTGTTTCGCCACCTTCATCTCCAATACTGAGGAGATCAACCGGATTTCCAGAAAATTCAGCAATCGTTGCATCAAGGATCTGCAGAACTTCTCTTTTCCCCAAGCGCTGTTCCATTCTTTTTGTGCTAGTCATGCTCTATGCCACACAGGTCAAGGTATTGCCTGCCTATTGATTTGAAATCGAACTTTTTTCTAACATAAGCTCCCGTAGTTTGGCGAATGGCCGTGCAAAAAGAGTCATCAAGAAGTTTTGCAGAAGCTGCGACAAGCGCATCAATTTCCGGATACGGCACCAGAAATCCGGTTTGTCCTTCTTCTATCAATTCAGGGTTCCCCCCTACATCAAATGTAACCATCGGTACATTACAGAACCCGGCCTCTAGCATGGCCATACTGAAGTTTTCCACAAGAGTTGGAGAAATCCCGAAAGTGCAAGACTTAACATAGGCAATGTTAAGGTCGTGATTAATCTGACCTGGCATGAAAAGCCTGATATTGTCCGGAAGAGTCGCAAGTTCGGCCTGAAGGTCAACAGGGATGTGGCCGGAAAGGTAAAATGCAAGTATTCCCCCGTAGGCTTTGCCAAGCCTCCTGGCAATTTCGGATACGAACCGTGACCCTTTCAGTATACTCCCAGCCGAAGGTATATACAGCACCGGAACATTTTGCGGAAGCCCCAACTCATTACGGGTGTCACGAACCGGTATGGCTTCGATATAAATCTCGTCGATCGGATTGGGGATTACGGAGACCACGCCACTGAAGCTGTACGTACGTTTAAACTGGCTCCTCATGTACTCTGATGGGCATATCACAGCCTCAACACGCTGCAATGCCCTCTGTTCCAACTGAACTGCCCGGGCAGCATCAATGGGGCAAAAGCAACCCAACAATGGGTTGTTTACAAACCGGGATGGGTTGTGATGGGCAACCATGAAAACACGTGCATCCCCTGCATCGAGAAAGAGCCCCGGAGCACCGTGATCTGGCATGATAAGAACATCGGGTTTCATCCTTCGTAAAACTCGATTCACTCCGAGGACACCCGGCACCGAATTTATAATGTCAACTACCTGGTATGCCGGCCTTCTGGAACCGACCGCCTTCAGGTACAGATAAACCCCGAAGTCCAGCACTTTCCGTAGTCGCCCTGAAGCACCGAATCTATGGATCCCGGTCTCAGATACATGATCTCCAATCTCATTAAAGGTTAGAAGTTCAGCATCAATTCCCGCATCAAGAAAGAACCTGTAAAGTTGGTAATGGGCAGCTGAAACACCGCCTCCCCCCCAGGGAGGTGAAGACGGGGCAACTACAGCTATTCTGCGGGAGCCAGCGTTGTACAATGCAAAATCCTTGTGTCAGCCGGTTTTTAATATTGAGCGGATAAAAAAGCCAAGACGGTGACGCCAAGCTATACGGTTATGTAAACTCAACTGCGAATCAAAATATTTTTGATAAGAGATCATTCCAAGGGATGATGCCTTACAGCAAACAAAATGCCAGCGCTTTGCAAGTACTTCACACAAAGGGATTTCAGGATAAACATGCATCTTCATGTTTGATTTCATCAATTTTTCAAGCCAATTCTGCACTTCCTGGAGCCATTTGAGGCTTACTGTGCTTTGCCATAATGAAAGTGACGTGTGAAGTACAAGCTCCTCATCAGTCGGTACGACCCCAAAATCACTCAGCAACTTTTGCCTGATCCTGGATGCCGACCTGATCTGGCCGTCCAGTTGCAGTTTTCCTATGCTATTCCCATGAAGTCTGTAATGAAGAAGGACTTCTCCAATGTTGGCAAGCCTGCAAAATCTGCTCAAGCGACACCACAACTCATAATCCTCCGCATACGGATAGTCTATTGAATAGCATAATGCGTTGCAGTCCAGCACCGTCTTTCGAATCATCACTGTCGGATGATATATGACCGATTCAAAGAGAAGAGTGCTAACTATCCTGTCATGCTCAAGTGGTGGTGACCATAAAGTCCTCGTGTTCCCCTCAAACGCCTCAAGCCAGGCCCCACAGACTCCTACTTCAGGAAACTGCTCCATGAAGGCACACTGACGTGCCAGCCGGTGTGGAAGAGATATGTCATCTGCGTCCATTCGAGCCAGATACTTTCCACAAGCCTGTTTTATCCCGATATTCAGAGATCTGACAAGACCAAGATTGGATTGATTCCTTAAGAGTCTTATCCTGATGTCATCATAGGAAGCAATAAGGTCTGCACTATCATCTGAAGAACCGTCATCAATGATCAGAAACTCGAAATCGGTGAAAGTCTGCTGCAGAATGCTCTCGATTGCTTCTTCAATGTAGGAGGCACCGTTGTAAACCGGCATCAGCACTGTCACCAAAGGAGGCAAAGAGGATTGAGATAGAGAGAATGATGGCATCATATCCGAATCCAGTTGGCCGGAATCAGGTCACTGGTGTCAATATCCGGGTTACGGAACCAATTCCTGGGGGCAATGACAATCTTCTTATCATATTGATTCAGCCAAGCACCCCACCAACTAAATGAACTATTGGCAATAATGTTGTGGTTACAAAGACTCATGAGCCAGAGGTCGTCATGTGCATGAGCAGGGCCATTATTGGCAACAAAGGAGTGCGGATGTGAGAGATGCAGTTCACTCTGCACCCAACTCTGGTCATCTGAAAAAATGAAAAAATAAGGGTTGGCAAGATAACCAGCTATCATATCAACTGCCTGCCGATAATATTCCAGAGAACAGGTTCCATGGTAGTTGGCTGTTGATGGGTTGGTTATATAATCCCCACGCCGCACATGCAGCGACACGGCCTCGACACTTTCAATGAAGTCGGCTAGTTTTCTGCTATCCTCGCACGGCAGATGACGCAAAGTGAACTCTTGCCGTATATGAGGCTCCACATCCATAAAATACCGCTCACTCTGCCAGAAACCGTCAAGATAAGTTGCATCGGACATTGTCAGTTCTTCCGGGGAAAACTGAAAGCACCGTTCCGTATAACAATTAACCCTGAACCTCGCAAGGCCGACCAAGCGTCGTACGCCGACCAATATTCGCTGGATGCTTCCGCTGTAACGTCCACTCATTTCCACGACATCTCGTAGCGTTGCCGGTTGCGCCACAATATTAAAATGACCAAGCTCAAATGGCCGAGGCGAATCTCCAGGTGCAGGATCGAGAAGAGATCGCAGATCGAGAGCCAGGTCTGTCCCGTGCTTGAGCGCCAGGCGCCGGGCCATGGCATACTGGAACATCTGGTTGCCAAGACCACCTTTGAGCAGCGTTATTATCACTGAATCTCACCAATTTGGCTCATGAAATCAACTTTGATTGGCAAGAGAAGAGTAGTGCCATTGTTTTCAACCTGCAACCAAGGATGCGTATACTTCTTCATACTGTGCCGCTATTTTTTCCCAGGTAAACCGTGCTCTCCAAGCGGAAAACCCGGACTGAGCCAGATTCTCTCTGCGTATCGGGTCCAGCAATACATCAGCAAGAAGACGGGCAGACTTGCGACAATCGGCTTTCACAAGCCCATTCAGAGGTGATCCCTCTTTTCGACAAACACCCATTCGTACTGCAAAACTAGAGAGCGAGCGACGCAGCAGACCCCGTCTGTCGTCAAAGTCGTTGTTTTCAATTGTAGGAAGAATAAGCCCACCATTGGACCAGGCAACAATTTCCCGCGCGTTGCCTACATCAGTTACAAGAAATGGTGTGTTAGAAGCCATGCTCTCGAAAAGTACGATAGGTGAACACTCAATGGCAGATGGGAAAAGAAAGAGATCGGCAGCCTTGAAAGCCGCAACTGTCTCTTGCCTGGAAAGATCCGCTAGAATGATTCGTTTGCCTGTTTCAGTAAAACCTCTGGATTTATTCATGGAGACCGACTTTTGCAGACAGTCGGGATAACACCCCCCCCTGCAGTTGCCTACCAAAAGCAACACCGCATTTTTTATGGCTGATCTGGCGAAAATCTCCATGGTTTCCCTATGCCCTTTCAGCCAAGTGTGGGTCCCCACGTGCAAGAGCAAATAATGTTCTTGTGGTATCCCCAGTTTCTTCAGCAGATCGAGAGCGTTGTTAGCCAGAAACTCATCGGCTGCGGCTCCATTCGGGATATACACCTTACGAGCTATATCATGACAACGGGCAAATATGGCGTCACGATACTCTTCACCCGCAAGCACTGTCATATCATACTGATTCATCCACACCGGCATTCTGGCAAAATAGTGGCGATATCTGGGATCTGTCAGTCTGGAGAAGCCTGTGGGCACAAAGATCTTTTTCCCCGGCACTTCGTTAATGACTTCGAGCATGATATCCGTAGCCCACTGTTGCGCAGCAAAGTTGGTCACAACATCAAAATCCGAATGGCGAAGAAAATCACGATAAGCTCTCACATCTCCGGTAACGCCATTGACCATATTCCCGGAGATAGCAAATTCAGCTACCTTTACTCCAGCAATCTCCTTGCTCTGCCTAGCCGGCAACTGGCCAGTCGCCACAACTACTTCATGGCCGCGAGCTGCCATGCGCTCGGAAAGCTGCCGCACCACCTCAGCCATTCCACTCACTGCCGGCAGGTAAGACTCAACTGTGTGAAGGATTTTCATTTCGATGCTAACCGATACCGCTCTAAAAAATTTTGAATTGCGGCAAACTCGCGTTCGTACCAAGACTGTGGAATGGAACCGTCGTAACCGCCCGGCTGGAAACGCCTGCTTTCTTCGACCATCTCCTTAAGTACTGTCTGGTCCAGCCCTTCAGATTCACGCAACCGAGTCACCCAGTAGTTGAAGCCGGCGCCGGCATCGGCCACCTCCCGGCGCTCATGCGATAAGGCGCGTGTGCTGAGAGCAAAATGGAACAGAAGTCCGCTTATGTTCTGGCCGAAAGCACCATCTCTCGGCGTCAGGCCGATATAGCTGGTGAGAGGAATATTGAACTTCGGGCCGAACCGGTTTATGTCGATGAAGTGATTCGCCGCAACGCCATTGTCGCATCCGTACGGGAGATAGGGATGCCGCCCGTTGTATTCGGGAAGAGCTAGGCGGCGGCGCAAGCGATCCTTGAACCATCCCGCCCATCCCCGGGGAACAGGAGCCCCCCGAGTGAAACCGATCTTCTCGGAAACAACACGGGCAAGAGCGGTCGGCATGACCCTATAGAGGTTGTTAGTGCAGGTAAACCACTCGTTGTCGTACAGACCAGCCCCGGGGATGTAGCCTTCATCTGGCTGCCACCAGGTCTGGCCAGGGATCCGTTTCGCATAAGCGGAAGACAACCCCGTATCGAGCCCTACAGAGCTGCATCCCAGCTCTTCGATGAGCCAGATGGGGAAGGCAAGCCAGTCGGAACTTAGGGGCAGCACGTCCGCATCGATTGTGGCCACATATTGTTCGCTGACCAGTTGAAGCCCGTAATCCAGGAGGAGTCCCACATCGGCCTCAGACTCGCGGTTTGGCCTTTCGAAACGGTGGAAAACCACGTCCTCTTCACCAGCAAAGTGGACGCAGGCTTTCTCGAAACTCCCGTCTGTACTGGCATCATCCAGCACATAGATACGCTCTTGAATCGAAGAATTCCGTTGGTCTAGAATCTCTTCCAGGCAGGGCTTCAGAAAGGACCAGCTTTCCCAGTGAGGAACCAGGATGGCAACACTTCTCGGCTCATCCCGCGCATCCAGGGTTATCCCGATTACCCTTATGTGACGATACTCTTCGTTTTGTCGTTGTCCGAACCGGGTAAGCTCCTCTGAAACCGAGGTAAGGCAGTCGCTTGGCAGAGGCGGGAAGCGAATCCTGAGAAACTCCTCCAAATCGCGAAGGCGCTCGTGGGAAATGCCGAGGCAATCGCTGACGTCCATGGTTATAACAACCCTCTGCCGAGCCAGACGTAACATCTCTTTCAGGACCGAGATCGGATCAGGCATCTCCTCCAGTGCCGATATGCTGAATGCGTAAGGAACCGAGTCATTCTCCTGTGGAATTGAAGTGGCGTCGCAGACGATGAGCCGATCACTGGGCCACTGCTGGTAGTGGAGAGGATGATCCAGAGCGTTCAGATCCCTGCAATCCACCGATCGAGCCTGAGGAAAGTTAGGAAAGAGGACGAACGGATATGTCCCGCCAACATCGAGACACGGTGTAGCCGATGGAATTCGGCTGGCAAGATAGGGATATTCCCAGATCCTTTGCCAGAAGTTTCCCGGAAGCTGGTTTATTTTGTTCCAATGGCACCAGAACGGCAGGCTAAGGTCGTGCAGATTGGCCCATCGGATATCAGAGACTGCCCAATGTTTCATCCTACAATTCCTTCCCGGGGGGTGTCCGCTTAACCCGACCCCAGAGAGCACCCAAGAGAGATTTCACAATGCCTCCGCGCAAGTCCGACCGCATCCGGGACGCTTGCTTTAGAAATGGTTTTTCTGCACGTTTCCTCCCCCAGGTCTGAAAGTCGTTTATGACCGATATTTTCTGCGCGACCTGATCGATGAGATCTCTCCGAATGCTATGGGCAGGATCATCCCGATAGACTACAAGTGGCTCACCGACCACGCCAAAGTCTGTCATGGTTGCAATCCGTAGCCAGAGCGCATAATCTTCACAGGCCCGCAACTGGCAAGATTCCGGGAAAAGTCCGGCGTTCTCGACAAGTTCAGACCTGACCAGGACAGAGCTGCAGATAATCTGATTGTTCTCCAGGAGACCGGCAAATGTCATTCTCTCGCCAGTAAGGCTGAGTAATGGTCCGGACCTTCCCTGGCCGGGCACCAGGCGCTCCGCATCGGTACAGACGGCCAGGCACCCCAGTTGGCGAGTCCGTGCCAACTGTTTAGCCAACTTGTCCGGTGCCCAAGCATCGTCACTGTCCAGAAATGCCAGCCAGTCACCGGTACTCGCATAAACCCCGCGGTTTCTTGGGACTGCTGGCAAGCCGGAGTGTTCCCCTCCGATCCAGATGACCCGCTTATCCCGAACGGCAGCAACCACTTCTCGAGAATCATCGGACGATCCATCATCGCAGATCAGGATTTCCGAAACCGCCACGGTCTGTGCCAGCACGCTGTGGATCGCATCGCTTAATAAGGATGCCCGATTCCAAGTGGGGATGATCACCGTTACGCTGTCACCCATCCAACACCCCGCCTCTCAATGCCTGAGTCACGAAGATTTCCAGCCAGGCCTTGAGCATGGAGAGTTCGGATGGAGAGTCGTCTACCAGGAACGGTTTCAGGAAATGACTCGCCCGGTTCCGAAATTCTGAGAGGGTGGAGAGATCCTCTTTCTTTTTGGCCAGCATTTCGAGATTATAGGTCCCCCTCCAGACATTTGTGCGCAGTTCAAACATTTTGAAACCGAACGCCTCCAGCATTTCTTCGAGCATCGATGCCGTATATCCTTCGCAGTGGGCAGCCCATGGTGCCTCATGGGATCCGTAAAGGTGCCGCTCCGCAACGGCTTTTTCCCGATGTGAAGCGAGCGGATCCAGAATAACAGCCGCAGTCTTATTAAAATCCGGGACCTCCAGATGAAGGATACCATCAGGAATCAACCAGTAGTGCCAGGAAGCGAGGAGACCGCTGGCAACTGGTCTCGGGAAATGTTCGAATACATGATGCAACCGTATTTCATCAAATGTAGCACAATGGTAACAAAGAGATCTCAGGTCGGCATGCACATCGGCAACATTTGTCGTCTGCACGGTATGTTTGTCAGAGGGAAAATCGATATTCAGATACCCTTCCAGGTATCGTTGGCCACAACCTAGGTGAAGTTTCATCGGAAGAACCAGCATTTCGAAAACTGTCGCACTGTATTGTCTGGGTCAGTAAAATCACGCTCAAGCCAGTCATGCTCAGGGAGCCCCAGATGCCTCCATTTGGTTTGGTAGACGAGCCAGTCTTGATGCTGCACTTTTAGATTCTCTGCCCGGATCGCCTCATTTGCATGGAAGTGATGTTCGATGAAAGAGTCGGGTGAAGGAACAATAGAATAACCCTTTTCTGATAAGCGAAGACACAGGTCACCATCGGCATGGTAAAAGGTATATGCCTCTTCATCAAGGTACCCCACTTTTTCCACTGCCTCTCGAAGGTACAGCCCATGATTGACGAATACCCTGTTCCCGAAGGTAATACCTACCCAATACCTCTGCTGCTCCGGCCAGTTGCGCCAATAGAAAGCAATAGCCCCCAGATTTTCTCCAGCAGCCATTCTTTCCTCTAATAGTTGCACCCCATTCTCTATAGCTCCCGGCACCACGAGACAATCGTCACTCAGCATGCAGATGTATTTCCCCTGAGCAGACTTGAAGCCCAGGTTCATGAAATAGCCCCAGGAACGGCGCATCAGAGGATTCCTCTTCCATACCCCCCGGTTGTGCTGGACAATGGTGATAATGTCCTTCTGCTTTACCAGCCAGGCAAGCGAACCGTCTGTTGAACCTCCATCCACAACAATAATTTCAGCAGTATGACAGCATCGCGTTAGTTCTGCGCGAACACTCTCTATCGCCAGCTTAATGAATCTATTCCTATTGAAAGACCCAATTATAATTGAAATTTTTGGTCGGGGTGTCACGTAATGATCTCCAGCAAAAACATTAAATCCATGAAATGGGCTTATCTGGAAAGCTTATGTCGACATGTTTCAGCCATAACACTTTCTAGCACGGCATAAATATTCTCAGCATACTTTTCAACGGTATAATTGTCTCTCGCCACACGCCAGCCATTTATTCCCATATTTACAGCCCATTGGGGATCGCTCAAAAAACGCCGCATAGCATCAGCTAATTCTAGGTATCCATTGCTATAAAGTAAGCCGGTCTTCTCGTGCTGAACCAATTCCGAGGTTCCAGCCTGATCATAGCCAATAACCGGTCTGCACGCAGCCATCGCCTCAACGGTGACACGTCCCATGGCTTCATTCCTCGAACAGACCAACAAAGCATCAGAATCGAGTAGAGCAGAAAATGGTTCGTCAACATATCTGATGTACTCGACCAACCCATCAAGACCCAGGACATGGATCATCCTTTTGAGATTTGTCGTATCCCCTGCACCTATAATCCGTAAACGTATATCACTACGTTCAGAAGCAAGTTCGGCGAATGCTCGTAAGGCCTCATCATGTCCTTTATTAGACTGTATAGGTCCGATTATGAGAAACCGATACGGGTTACCGACCGGTATCTCTTGCGCCTTTTCATACAATCCATCGATAAATTCACGAGAGGCGACCCCATTGTAGATGACCCGTTTCCTGGCAGGTTTTACCTTCTGCAGATAGTAATCATTAACTGCATTACTTACCGAGACAACACAAGCAGACGTACCAACAACATATTCAAACCAGCGCTTTCCCCAGTCAAACTCCAGGCCAAAATGGAGGTCACAGAACTCACGCAGATGCCAGACATGGGGACATGACAACCAGTGGGCTGCCATGATGCCAATCGGGGTGACCGAGGAATTGGTATACACAATATCGATATTCCACTCCCTGAGTTGCCTTAACATATTTGGCATGACGGCAAGGTTCTCTCTGAGTCGGCCGTAAGCTTCTTTCTTCCAATATTTATAACTACGAAACCTTCCCATTAAGCCTTTGCCGGTGGGGCGCCCCCAGACCCACCACTGAAAAGGCACGACAACAAAAGGCACTCCCCTAGCCTTCAAGGCTTCACTTATTGCACCTGCCTCCCGACCAATAACAAAAGGTTTAACATTATATTCACGCAAGCCGTCAATCATCCCGAGCAGTGACCGGTTTGCGCCATACAGACTTTCATAATGAGTAATGAAGGCAACATTCATGAAGTTCGTCGTTGAACCTGGTACCATTGAAGTTGGGTCATTCGCATTGCCACTACCCTGCCATTCTGCCAACAAAAAAGCGCAATTTCCCTATCAGTCCCAATGTGTGCTCGGGCAGTTCGGGGATCCCTCCCCTATGCCGCTCAAACTCCTCAACAAGAATTTCCGACTGCCGCATTTGGCCTCCTTGCCGAATCTTTGTTTCATCGATTATTCGACAAGTTTCGGCACTGTTCACGTTCCAGTTGAAATGTTTTTCTGCCGAGTGCCGTGCCGCCGCTTTAAGGTCCACCAACCTCTTACTATTACTGACATAGGAGTGCATGGCATCACACAGACTCTGGATGCTCACAATCGCCTGTGGCCAATAATAACCATCGTATCTTGGAACAAACGAATCAACCATAACCAGTTGACCATTCTCGGCCGAAACGAATTCGTTCATCGGCGGTGAATCCGTCGCAATTAACGGCAAGCCACACGCGGCGGCTTCCACGAGGCTGAGACCGATGCCGTCAAGCCTTGAAGGGTACACATAAACATCACCGAGATGGTAAAGGCCTGGTGCGGGAACAGTTCTCACTATGATATCTAGGCGATTTTTCTGCTGAAGTTTCATAATGATCGGAACTTGTACTGGAAGTTCGGCTTCAAGTTCAACCTGAGTGTGAATGACCAATCTCGAGGGGCCAGACAACCGCGAGAACGCCTCGAGGAGGAGGTCCGTCCCCTTCCTGCCGGGACTCATCCCGGCAGAGTGGAAAAACGTAAGTTCGCGGCGTGTCTCCGAGTAGTTCTCAGCAGGCTTGAAAAGCTCAAGATCGGTTCCCCATGGAATGTAATAGCATTGAGGATGCCAGTTGAATACCTCGAAATGCCTTCTGGTATTACAAATCAGAAAATCGTAAATATCGAATAATTTGACCGTGTTCTCTGTGTAATAATCCACATAGGCACCGACCTTGAGACCGAGATGGCGGCACCATAGGACTGGCAACCACCAGCGTTGCTCATTGAACAAAACAATCTCAATCATATTTTCGGCGATCCACCGACAAAAATCGGAATGATCGATCGATGTTTCATTCATCAGAGTTGGTTCTTTTCCCTTGGTGACCCTGGCACCTTCCCACTCAGGGCCGGGGACAATGTGCCTTTCCCCTCCTCGTGCATAGATATATACGTTGTACTTTTGCTCCAGCGTGGCTTTGAACTGCCGGGAGACATACGCAGCCCCTCTTTCAAACCAAGTTGTGACAATACCGACATTCATTGCAGAACCATTTTTTTCATTTTTTCAGACATGTTCAGCCAAAAAGCCCCTGGTTTACCCAACACTTTTTTCAGCCACTGCCTCCGAGCATACGATCTGAGCATTCGTTCGTTCACAGCAGGCATGGCAAGCGTTTCCATGGGGACGAACCGCTCCATGACACTGGCTATCTGCCTGGCCCTTTCCCGGTATGAATGGTTGCAGACCACTTCCTCATTCCCTTGGTTGGCAATAAGAGTTCTTTCCTGAGCATGGGAAAGATAATAGGCAATTTTCGACTCAAGATCAGCCAGGTCGACTGCCTCAACCAGATGCTGTCCCGAAACAAATGGACTTTCTTCGGAAAGGCGCTCTGTCAAGACAAAAGCACCACAACCAAGAGCCTCGTATATCCTGGTTTCCGTATCCAGGTGATCTTCTGCGTGGAGGTTCAGAACTATCTTTGACCGGTTAAAGACCTTTGTCATTTCATCGCCGAACGCCTCAACGACCTCAACAGGAAATCTCAAACGGAGCCTTTCAATGATACTTCTGCGCCTAGGCAACATGGCACCTACGAAGACAACCTCGAGATCTTTCTTACAATCAATTCGTCTATGCGTAAGCGCATCGTAACCACTCAACAAAATACTCATCTTTTCACGGGGCATCCAACCGTTGTCGACAATTTGTGCTATGCATTCAGGCGTACGGACAAAGACGTGGTCAAACAACCCACACTTGAGAAGTCTATCCTGGTCACGACAGCGGGAGGCGAGTTCGCTGGCCCAAAAGAACCTGGGCCGCTGGCATGCTTCAATCAGTTCAAGAGGGAATGCATCTCCTCTCTGTAGTAACATTACATCGAAATCTGAGACTCTCGCAAAACTCGAGGTCAACTCCTCCCTGTTCTTGCGATAATCAAGAGTTTGCGTGGTATGTCCATTATCCAGGAAACCTCTATTAACAAAACATTCCGCGCCCCACCCTGCGTTTTGCTCTATCACATTTATATAAAATATATTCATATAGTTACTGGGAATAGAGTGATTGGTTATCATAAGATCTTTAAAAGAACCCACCCTTTATTTGAGTACTTATATTTTCGTTTTTCGATTTCTATGTAAGAAAATATTCTACTCATATCATCAAGAAACTTGTAATGATGAAAGTCATCTATTAAAATAAGGGTTCCTGACCTTATTACATTTGCCAACAAAGGAAAACAGATAGATCTACCATCACCGTGTGGGCCATCTAATAATACTGCATCAGCAGATCTACCCTCAATATCTTTCTCTTTTATTTCATAGAAGCAGTTATGCAGTCTCG
>JAYSLX010000153.1:0-43960 GCA_043725245.1 Geobacteraceae bacterium
GCTCATACTGGGGTTTCCGGATGGACACTACTTAGTAATTCCAGGCATCCATGCTCAAATCAAAAGGCGGCAAAGCGACCGCCTTTACGGCTTGCGGTCACCACCTCGTTGTTAGAATCCAGCGCCTTCGCCACGCCCGGTAAATACAACGCTCAGCTACAGGAGTAAATCCGTACTTCTGGTTCCGTTGTCAGAAGCGGCGACAGAGCGGCTACAACGTCATTGTTGAACAACGCGCTCTGCAAGTACCCGGCGGCATGTTCCACCGTATCGAATCCATGCAGCACCTGGACATCCTCCTCGCGTAGCAGCAGCTCCTTCGACTGAGCCCCGGGAATGTCCTTCAGGAATGGGCCCCGGTAATCACGATAGATTTTGGCCGCCGTTGATCGGTTTTCGTTGGCAATTTTCAATGTGATCTGCAGATATGCTCCTGTCATGGCTGTCTCCTTTCCCCCTCTATGCAGTGGCTGGAAATTGCAAGTTCTAATGCCTATCCCGAGTCTCTGGCTGATAACATCCCTCTATATTTATTATACTCGATCCTGGAGTAGATGGGGGCCGGTCTTTGCTGAACTGAGCATTTTCAGTACGCATTTTGTAAGCCGGCCTTGTCCTGTTTGTTCTTCTGCTTTAATCATCTCGGGACATGTATTTTCAGTGGATTCGCGATATTCTTAAAGATAAGCGGCTATCGCTGCAATTTTGCGCGGATTGGGGGTCCGCTATGTCTATGTTCAAGCAAGGGATGATCAAGCCACCAACCCTACGCTCAGCCGACATGGCCGAGGTGGAGCGGCACGCCACCTGGCTGGAACTTTTTTACGACCTGGTCTTCGTGGCAGCAATCTCTCAGTTAGCCACCCGCCTCAGTTCAGACTATTCCCCTTCAGGGATCTGTCGGTTTGCTGTACTCTTCATCCCGGTCTGGTGGGCCTGGGCTGGCCACACTTTTTATCTTTCCCGCTTTGATACCGAAGATCTCCGGCACCGGCTTCTGACCATGGTGCAGATGATCGCAGTGGCAAGTTTGGCTGTGCACGTGCCCGATGCCCTTGGGTCGGCCTCAACCGGGTTCGCGCTTTCCTACGCGGCGGTACGCTTCATACTGGTAGCAGAATATGTTCGTGCAGGCAGGCATATTCCGGCTGTGCTCCCCCTGACAACCCGCTACGTGCGCGGCTTTGGCTGCGCTGCAGCTATCTGGGCACTGTCCGTACTGGTCCCGCACCCGTGGCGCTTCTGGTTCTGGGGGGTAGCTCTGGTGATTGATTTTGCCGCACCGCTGACTGCCGGCCAGCTCCATGTCCGTTTCCCGCCACATCTCTCCCATCTTCCAGAGCGGTTCGGACTCTTTACCATTATTGTGATCGGCGAAGCAGTGGTGAGTGTGGTGTTCGGAATCAGCCGTGCCGGACTGACCATGGTCCAGGCACTCTCCGGTGTCATGGGGATGCTGATTGCTTTTGCCCTATGGTGGGGCTATTTCGAAGGGGCTAAGGGTGCCATGGCCCGTCGGCTCCAGGGCCGGGAGCATGTGAAGCATTATCAACAGTGGATTTATGCCCACCTCCCCATGCTGATGGGTATTACCGCCGTGGCGGTGGGGATCAAGCATGTCATCTCCCTGCAGCCAGCCGAATCGCTCCCCGCCTTTGAAGGCTGGCTGCTCTGCAGTTCGGTGGGGGTGGCTGCCCTTGCACTGAGCGCCATCTTCATAGCCTCGTCGCGGAAGCAGGGAGAGGGCTGCATGCGCCGCCTCGCCCTGCCATACTACCTGATCGCGTTTCTTGGCATCGCCACCGGTAGCCTGAGCAGTAGGTTGCCCGGGGTGGCTATTCTCGGTATCCTGACACTGCTCTGCATCGCCCAGGTGGTTGTTTCGCTGAGGGTGATTGTCGACAGCTCCGATGTTTAGAGTCGATGTTAAATGCTCCGGCCTGGACCTCCCGGAGCGACAGGCAGAAACATTATAGAGTCGTTACCTTCTCCACTACCTTCAACCGAGAAATGGCAAGGCAAACATCAGAGTAAAGCCGTTGACCATGAGAAAAGTCCCGCAGGCAGCTGATGCTGCGGAGATACAGAACACCGCAAAGGAGCTGGACAGGATGGCTATGGAAGACATTACAATGGCGATCTGCAGGAAGGCTTCAGCGAAATCGAAATACGGGTCCTTTCTCATGGATACATCGCGGGATTGTTCCTGTTGTTTTGCCTTGGTCTCGATCTCTTTCTTTTCGGCAGCAAAACGAGCCGATTCTTTTTCCGACATTGCGAGCAGTTCCGCATACTGTCTTTGCGCTTCAGGGGCCATTGCCCTTCCGCGTTCGGCAAGCAACGCTTTTGTTTTGAGGGCTTCGATCCGGTAAGTATGCTCCCGCATTACCTTTGACTGGTAAAATGCCCATTGGTTTGATGCCTGCTGCTGAGACAACATCATATCCTTGCCGGCATTGTTCCCCCCCAGTGAGGTAATGGCCAGCAGCACCGCATAGAGTGCCGTGACCAGGGCCACCCGCCGACCGAATCTGTTCTTTGCCTGTTCCGCCAGTTCCTCATAATCAGGTACGTCTATGTCTGACATCGGTCACTCCTTGGCACTTGCAGAGCTTTAGATACCACCAGCCCCGCGTATCTAATCGTCACAGGGACAAATTCCCGGGGAAGTTAGTATATCAGAATTCCTGATAGGGAACTACCGGATCCTAAAATCTCCTTGGTCTTCTGGAGAGAGGATACTCAATTCATAAGGCGGCCAAATAGCGCCTTTGGTCTTTTTTGGGATATATTCATCTGCTGGGGAATAGTTTTTACCCACGTGTGTCAGTCGCGATTCCTTTACTGTTATGACTGGCAAACGGCGTACAACGCGTTAGACTTTAAAGATAAACAAAATAAAGGGGGGCAAAATAATGACAGCCACCATAACCTGTCAGGAGCTGAAAAAGCGGCTCGCTGGCGGCGATTCACTGCTTGTAATCGATGTTCTTCCGCCTGAGGTGTATGCCAGTCAACACCTTCCCGGAGCCTGCAATGCCTGCGTGTATGAGATGGTATTCCTGAACGGCGTAGCTGAGCTGGCGCCCGACCATGCCACGCCGCTGGTGCTCTACGACGCCTCCGATACGACCATGGCGGCCACCACCGCCCGAGAGAAGCTGCTGGCGGCCGGCTACCTGGATGTGCGGATCCTTACCGGCGGTCTGGCTGGATGGTGCGCTGCCGGCTATCCTGTGGTAAGGGTGGATGCTCCTACCCCGGAGCCGGTTCTCAAGGACGGCACCTATCGGCTCGACCCGTCTGCATCGGTTCTGGAGTGGATCGGCCGAAATTTCAACAACCGGCACTATGGCCGGATACCCTTCAAAAGCGGTGAGATCGTAATAACCGACGGCGAGCTGCGCCGGGGCGAAATCATTCTGGATATGACCGGGATCAGCAACATTGACCTGCAGGACGAAGCCTACCGGCAGATGCTCATCAGCCACTTGAAAGCGGATGACTTCTTTGCCGTCGACCGCTACCCTGCTGCTTTCATAACCATCAGCGGCTGGCAACCTATCGCGGGTGCCACACCGGGCTCCCCTGACCACTCCGTTCAGGGGGAGCTGACCATCAAGGGGGTCACCCGGAAAATACTCTTCCCGGTTGCCGTGGCACCACAGGAGGACGGCAGTCTCAAGGCCCAGGCCGCCTTCGACATCAACCGGACCGCCTGGAATATCACCTACGGTTCGGGCAAACTGTTCGAAAAACTGGGGATGCATCTGGTGCACGACCGGATCGATATCGAGCTGTTCATCGTCGCCCGCTGATCAGGGAGGATTTCGGGGATCTGTAGACAGAGCTGCTGCTGCGGGTTAGTTCATGAAAAGGAGCTGAATCAAGCCAATGGAGAAGAGCCGTCTCGTGTCAGCTTTGGGCTGATGGGGCGGCTTTATAGTAATTCTTAAGCAAAAATTTCTTACTTGTAATTGAACTGATAGATACGGTAAATTTACCAGGGACGGAAACACATCCCATAACAAAATGAAGCTGTAGACGATAATACTAAACCATTCGCGAGGATGGGACGGAAAGCCCATAGGGTCTCACTGAGTCAGCCGGGTCGCCGAAATACCAGCGAGGTATAAGGCCCCGGCTTTCTTTTTTGTCCATAAGAAAATAACGAAAGCCGGGTTGTGGAGTAACCACAATGCGGCTTTCGTTATTTTTATTGCCTTTACGCTCCAGAAACAGACATTTACCGGGAACCTAAAAGAGAGAAAAAATGGGAAAAAACAGAAAAAAAGGGCAGATTATCCTGTCCAAACTATTATTCGCCACGATCTGCACATCGGTTATTGCCCTTGCTGGCCAATCCTCATGCTTTGCATCTAGCGTGGCTCTCCAGTGGGACCCCAATACGGATGCCGATCTTGCCGGATATAAAGTTTATTACAATGGAGACTCGTCATCACTCCCCTTCAATGGGACAGGGGCCGTTGAAGGGGTTTCTCCCCTCGATCTCCACAACCAGACGTCCGCCACCATCAGTGGCCTTGACCCGGGACATGCTTATTATTTTGCGGTGACTGCGTACAACACCTCAGGCGTGGAAAGTTCCTACTCAAATATCGTCAGCGTCCCAGAACTGCTACCTCCGACAATTTCCATCAGTTATCCGGCCAACAACGCCATCGTAAGCGCGACAGTTTCCATCACTGCCAGCGCAGCTGATAATTTAGGAGTGACGAAGGTGGAGTTCTATGTTAACGGGGTCCTCCAATCCACGGACTCTACAGGCCCGTACCTGTTTCCATGGAACACCTCATCGCTTGCTGTTGGGACCTATACGCTAATGGTCAAGGCGTATGATGCAGCCGGAAATGTTGGTCAGTCGGGCAATGTTTCCGTGACGGTAGTTAAAGACACGACGCCTCCCACTGTTTCCATAACGGGACCCGCCAATAACGCTACAGTAAACGGGACGGTGACAGTCACTGCAAATGCCAGTGACAGTGTCGGGGTGAGCATGCTAGAGGTTTACGACAATAACGTACTCATGGCTGCAACGAATGTTGTCCCATACAAATATAACTGGAACACGACGACGGCTGCCAACGGTACTCATACCCTGTCTGCCAAGGCCTATGATGCTGCCGGCAATGTGGGGAAATCGGGCACCATCAGCTTGACGGTTGCCAATAGCGTTACGGGTGGCTTGGTAAAACTGAATGACAATGGGAAGGTTTCGTACTATCAGACCCTGTCATCCGCGTACAATGCGATCGTAAATGGAGCAAATGTCATCATCTCGGCCCAGGCGGTTACATTAACAGAATCGGTCAATTTCAACCGGAATATTTTGCTTAAAGTGGTCGGTGGTTACGATTCTTCGTTTACGACTCATACCGGAATGACTACGATAAAAGGGAGTTTAATCTTGGGCACGGGGTCGGATAGCTTTGAAGGGGTACGTATACTGTAAGATGAACTGGCGGCCAATCGGCCGCCTTTGGGGTTTATGCGGTAGTTTACGAATATTTGAACGTTTTCAAATATTTCGCTCATGCCAGCGCCGTGCGGCGTCGACATCCCGCATGACGCCATGCACGTCGGCCGGCATGCGGCTCTGCTCAAAGCGTCCGGTCAGTATGCTCTCAGGGGTGAGTTCGGCGGTAACGTACAGTTTCCAAATCTCTTTGCCATATTCGGTGGCCAGAATTTCAGGAGCGAAACGGCCGAAGTAGTTTCTCATGTTTGTCACGTCCCGCTCGAGCATGGCGGCTGCGTTGTTATTGCCTGCGGCATCCATGGCCTGGGGCAGGTCGATGATGACCAGCCCGTCGCAGCCAACGAGCACGTTGTATTCGGACAGGTCGCCGTGGACGAGTCCGGCGCAGAGCATGAGAACGATCTGAGCTATCATGCCGCGGTGATATTCACGGGCCTGCGTCGCGGTCAGCTTTACATCGTTGAGGCGCGGCGCGGAGTTGCCGTTATCGTCGACCACCAGCTCCATCAAAAGTATCCCACCGACGTAGCTAAAGATCTGGGGAACGCGCACTCCAGCAGCGGCAAGGCGATGCAGGGCGTCTACCTCGGCGTTCTGCCAAGCCCCCTCCTGCTCTTTCCTGCCATACTTCGAGTTCTTTCCTATGGCGCGCGCCTGGCGGCTGTTCCTGGTCTTGCGACCTTCCTGGTACTGAGCCTGGTTGCTGAAGCTCCGGTTGTCGGCATCCTTGTATACCTTGGCGCAGCGAAGCTCTCCCATGGACTGGACGACATAGACCTCCGCCTCCTTGCCGCTCATAAGCTGGGAGACGACCTCGTCGACGAGTCCGTTAAGGACTAGCATCTCAAATTTTTTCGGAATTTTCATGAATTCTCATATCCTGTTCTGGACGCAAGGAAGCTGTATCCATGCATTTCACTGGTTGTTTTAGTTGGGGCCGGTTCTTCGTCAGGGATTGTGCGGACTCTTCCTGAGGCGGTGAGGAGAGGCGGAGTTCGGATCGCAGGGTCCGTGAGGATATATTTATAGTAAGGAAGCCGATGATTGACTATACCCTAAGCCGTGGTTAAAGGATAGCGCATTACTGTGATGACCGGGATCTCCCCTTAAATGTAGGCCAATCGGCGCTGTTTACCGTTATTGTCCGACCTGGTGAAGAGAATTGAGCATCAGCAGGCGCCTGAAAAGTAGACATGAGGTTTGATTGGCTTTACTATGGCGTAATATCCTGAACAAAAAAGCGAGGCACGCATGGCAGTCAGAGACAGCAACGGCAATGAGCTGAACGATGGCGATTCGGTACAGGTCATCAAGGACCTCAAGGTAAAAGGCTCATCCACCAACCTCAAGCAGGGCAAGGTGTTCAAGAATATCCGCCTGACCTCCAGTGATGAAGAGATCGAGTGCCGCGAAGGCAAAAGCACACTGGTCCTGAAGAGCTGTTTCCTCAAAAAGGCGTGAGTATTTCTCAAAGGAGGGGCAAATGGAGAACGTAGAACAGCCTGAACTATGCCGTCTTCACACCCTGAACGTCTCTCACATTGACAATCGGGGTGTCTGGCTGGAGGCCGGCGAGCGGCTGGCGCACCTCCCCCGGCGTGAGGAGCCTCATGTTACGCCGGGGGAGCAATTGGAGGTGTTCCTGTATCAGGATGTGGCCGGAGAGCTCCAGGCCACGTGTCGTCCGCCGCTGGCTCAGGCAGGTGAGTTTGCGTTGCTGACGGTCCGGATGGTTGGTCTCCACGGGGCATTTCTCGACTGGGGTCTGCCTAAGGATCTGCTCGCACCGATTCGTCTCCAGTCCGAGCGGATGCAGGTTGGCAGGAGCTACCTGGTGAAGGTAGATCTTGATCAGCAGGGCCGTCCTTTTGCCAACGCCCGTATCGATGACTGCCTTGACCGCGAGCAGCCCGGTCTGCATGAAGGTGACGCGGTAGCCCTGCTCGTCTGGCAGCTCACCGACCTTGGCGCCAAGGTCATTGTTAACCATCGCTTTCCCGCCCTGCTCTACTTGGAGGAGTTGCCGGCTGGGACCTGCATTGGCATGCAACTGCCCGGGTATGTAAAGCGTCTGCGCGAAGATGGCAAGCTGGATGTTACCTTGCGCAAGGTGGGGGCCGAGGGGGTGTCCGACGCACGGGAAGTTATCCTTACGTCCCTGGCGGCCCATGGCGGCGCATTGCCCCTGCACGACCAGAGCTCCCCTGCGGCCATCCAGCAGGCCTTGGGCATGAGCAAAAAGACCTTCAAAAAAGCGGTGGGCGGGCTCTACAAGGACGGCCTGGTGACGCTCACCACTGAGGGGGTCAGGTTGACAGACAAAGGCGCGGGGACTGATGCTGAAAAGTGCTTATAATAATCTCGCACCGATACCATGGCAGATGAGATGAAAATTACCCTGTTGACCCATTTTAAAGAGTTTCCAAAGCGCTCCAATACCGGCAGATTGGTGCTGGATGTTCTGGGCAGCGCGTCCGAGCAGGTGCGCTGGGACAGGATTAATCCGCCTGTGAGGCTGGTGGAGGAGATTGAGGCAGGCGGGGTGGCATTGGTCTATCCCGGCGCTGCGGACGAGAACGATGCCTGCCTGTCGGATATCACTCACTTCATCCTGATCGATGGCACCTGGACCGAGGCCCGCAAGATCCACCAGCGGAGCCCCTACCTGCAGAAGGTACGACGGGTCTGTCTCAAGCCGACCGGGAAGTCACGCTACAACTTGAGGAAGAATCAGAAAGAGGCCTGCCTCTGTACGGCCGAATGCGTGATCGAGATTCTGCGCAGTAAGGGTAACAATACTGCTGCAGATCAACTGGAGGAGCGTTTTCTGGCATTTATCAGGCAGTCGGGTGCCAAGCCAGCCATTTAGAAGGAATCCACAGTTTGCGGGATCACTCCCACTGATTTCGTACTCTGGTTCTGTCCCATTGCATACGTAGATCAGCATGTCGTCAGCTTTCTTACAGAAGTTCACTTCCCCGGGATAGTTATGCAGAGACATTCAGCTTCCGCATAGACCGTTTCATCTGAAAATATCCGGCCATGTACCATCACCTTTCGCCCCTCTGCTGAGACGACTCTGCTCTCCACGGTCACCACCTTTTGGAGTGGCAGCATATTGCGAAAGCTGACGTTCAGGTTTCCGACCACGATCGGATATCCTGCGGCCCAGGCGGCCAGTCCGAGCGCTTCATCCATAACCGCAGCCACAGCTCCGCCATGTGCATGCCCTGGAGGTCCCTCGGTTTCTGGCCCGAACCAGATCCGCGCATGAAGGTGCTGCTCGCTGTCACGGTAGTAATGGGCCCGGAAGCGGTTTCCGTCCGGCTCGCCGGAGACGAACCGAAGCGACTCTCCGACCAGTGACGGAGCGTCAAAGGGTATCCAGCAATCTTCACCGCTCAGATCTACCGGAGGGATTTTTATTTTTGCTGTTATCGTTTTTAGCACAGATGGTCTCCTTCAGAAATATCGCAGCGTTCAAGTGAAAAACATGGTCGTTCGCTACAATAACAGAATTTGCCGGGAGAATAAAGCCTGTCAGAGCAAGTAGGCTTTGAGCAAGGCTTGACTTGTTGTCATTTGATGCGATAGTGTCGTCCGACATGATGTCTTGGAATTCTGTTTCAAGTGAAGCTCATGGATACACAGGCAAGATACATTCACTTATAAGGAGAAACGTATGGCAAAAGCGACTGCCCGCCACATTCTGGTGGCAAGTAATGAAGTCTGTGAAAACCTCAAAACGCAGATTGAAGCAGGTGCCGATTTTGCGGCCTGTGCACGGGAGCACTCCCTTTGCCCCTCAGGAAATCAAGGTGGTGGCCTTGGTGCATTCGGCCCTGGCCAGATGGTGAAGGAGTTCGATGAGGTCGTATTCAGCGGGGATATTGGGAAGGTTCTCGGTCCGGTGCAGACACAGTTCGGCTTTCACCTTATCGAAGTCACCAGCCGCACCGAATAGGTGCCGGCACTGCTCAGGGCTGCTTCACTGACAGATTATGTTCTGCGTTCACTTTGTGGCTCAATTGATGTTATAAGTTGAAAGAAAAGGCGGCCACTCAGTCGCCTTTTTATTGTCCGGAAGGTGATAGGCTCCTTTATTTCAGGAGTCTTATGAGGGAAATGACCATGACCAATAACGATATCCTCCGCAGGCTCCGTTACGCTCTGGATCTCAATGCTGTAACAATTGTGGAAATATGTAAGCTGGCCGGACATGAAATCGAACCGGCAGATGTGTTGAAGTTTCTGAAAAAAGAAGGAGAGGGTGGTTTCATGGCCTGTAACGATGAGGTTATGGCCTCCTTTCTGGACGGGTTGATTTGTTATAAACGCGGCACGTACGATCCGAAACCTTCTGCGGCCAAACCGGTGGACTCGGCATTAACCAATAATCTCATCCTGAAGAAACTCAGAATCGCCCTGGGATTGAATGATGAGGATATGCT
This sequence comes from Geobacteraceae bacterium, assembly GCA_043725245.1. Classification (GTDB taxonomy): domain Bacteria; phylum Desulfobacterota; class Desulfuromonadia; order Geobacterales; family DSM-12255; genus Geoanaerobacter. The sequence continues at coordinate 9,952 of JAYSLX010000153.1, forward strand.
TGCCATCTTCAAAAAAGCCGGGACCCATATCTCAAAATCTGAATTGTCGGCGTTGTTTCGCACATTCGGGCACAGAAATTATAAGGAATGCGGTGACCAGTTACTCCGGAACTTCGTAAAAGGCATTACCCTGGTTTATAAGAACGCTGGTGACAGCGACCTGGGTTGACAAGGTTCCTCAGTTTACACCGGCAAAGGCCCTTCCTGGGTCGCCAGTTACCGTTGCATATAGCTCGTGGTGAAACCTAGCTGCAGCATATCTTGATCGCTTCCTCTTACTATTACTTGCTTCGGTATAGACAAAAAGGGGGGGCAAAAGCCACCCTTTTGTTATCCTGTTGATTGTGGTATGAAGTAATCATGCGTAAGTACAATAATCATAACGGCTTTACCCTGATCGAACTCTCTATCGTACTGGTGATCATCGGTCTGCTGGTCGGACTGGGGGCCGGCATGATCGGGCCGTTGACAACGGCCGTCAAAGTGCGGGAAACCAGGGAGATTGAGGATGCCGCGCTACAGTCCATTATAAGCTGGGCCTCATCCAGCAACAGCATCCCCAACAGCGCCGGATTTCCAAATGTGGCCAAATCTCCCAAGGATGCCTGGGGCAGGGACTTTATCTACCTCTACGATCAAAACCTCTACGCTGCAACACCGACCAAGGACACCATCTGTGGGCGCCGCTCTGCCTCCCTGACGCTGGTTACGACCGATCCGGCGGCAACCATGAACAACGTTGCCTTCGTGGTCTTGAGCGGTGCTGACAACGCTACCTTTAAGAGCACTCTGAACGGCAGCTTGAACGGCACTCCCACAAACGCTGTCATCAACGGTTCAGGAGCTGCCACCGGCACCGTGACAGTCACTGCTCCCAACGGCGACCTCTACCGCTGGGTGACCCTGGATGAATTGCGCAGTAAGGTCGGCTGTCAGGGTGCCCCACTGAAGATCGTCAACAATGAACTCCCCTTCGGAGCGGTTGCCACCCCCTATTCGGTAACCCTTGTTGCCGACGGCGGAGTCCCTTTCGCTGCCAATCCTTCCACCTACAAGTGGTGCGTCAGCACCCTGCAGAGCGGGTTTACACTAACAGGTGGAGTACAGAATGCCAACTGTCTAGGTCTCAGCGAGACCAGCTGGGCCGCAGCCTCGACAGGGCTGGTATTCTCTTTTGCCAGCGGTGCGGTCGCTACAGGCGCCTATCCAATTACCGTGGTGGTCCGCGACGATGCCGACAGCCTTACCACCAGTGCCGCCTGCAACAGCGCCGATCCGGGAGACAACTGTGCCCAGAAGCTGTTTGTGATGACCATTAATCCGCAATAATGTTGAGAGGTTAGAACGTGCTCTTTTCACCACTGTTACGAAACCAGCGCGGAATAGCCCTCCTGTATCTGGTTATCCTGTTTACCCTGCTGGGGGTCCTGGTTACTGCAGGATCTAGGGTTTTTGGTTCTCTTGTTACCCGGAGAAAGGTCAGTGACACCAAGATGGGGCTGGAACGAGATGTTCAGGTGATCACGGCCTGGGCTGTCAAGAACGGCCGCCTCCCTGATTCGGGTGAGTATCCCGGCATATTCGGCACCACTCCGCTGGATGCCTGGGGTAAGTCGATCGTCTATGTCTACGACAGCAACCTGACGGCAGTAGCCACCGGCGGCCTCTGTGGCAGAACCGGCACGGCAATCAACCACAGCGGGCGTGATGTGGCCTTTCTGATCGTGAGTGGCGGCGATGACATGGGCGTCAGCTCTACTCCCGCTGCAAGCGGTGCCTTCAGCGGCGCGCTGAACGGGCTTAAAGCCGAGGATCAATATCAGATCATTACATTAAACGAATTGCAGGCGCGAGTTGGCTGTGCCGGTTCTCCACAGGGGAGCCTCAGGATTGTTAACAACGAATTGCCGCATGTCTGCAAGGGGATAAATTATTCAGTGACCCTCTTTGGTGACGGGGGGGTGCCACCGCTAACGTACTCATTTTCAGGCCTGCCTGCCGGGCTCACTAATTCAGGTGCCGTACTGTCTGGAAACACGACAACTGCAAAGGGGTCATATCCGGTAGACGTTACTGCGACCGACAGCCAGATGCCAACCGCTCATACGGTGCAACGAAGATACATCTTGAATGTTATGAGCTCCTGTAATTCCAACTAAAAAACATGATTTCTGACGATTGAGATTCAGTAGTTTCGGACTATTTGCCTGATAGTTTCAGGTAGCAGTCTGCTATGAAAACGCTCACATCCGCAGCCAATATCGAGTGGGGATTTTCGGCGAGAAATCGGCCAAACAGTTGAATCGCTGTTTGACAGTCATCTTGCCGATACGATTTGACTCCCTGCTCGAAGAGATTCTTCCCCGGTGTCGTACTGTTGGAGAATGCTCGCGATTGCAGTACGCCGGTTGTGGCAGGAACAGGGGGGGCTTGCGCGTGGGGCGGCTTGACGATCGCTTTTTCGGCAGGCTGGGGCAGCTGATTTTGCTCATGTGCGGCAGAGATTTCATTCGTGCTGCCTTCGGGCTGTTTCACGTCACTCAGAGGACGTTCACGTAGAGGCTGAGTTGAAGGTCTGGCTGTCGACTGTTGTTTCGGAAGCACCGACGCCACTGGGTTGATCTGCTTCGCCGGATTGCGTTGCTTCGTTGTCCTGTCCATGGAGACAGGTATTTTAATTATATCGCCGCAGTCGATCAGGCCCGGATCCTCAATGCCATTAAACTGCAGAATCTCGGCGTACGAGGAGCCATTTCTGCTGTATTTACGTGCAATGCCGTACAGCGTATCCCCCTTTTGCACGGTTACTTCGCGGTACGATACACCATCCCTGATCAGTATCTGATCCTTTTTGACCGGAACCTTTGCCTTTTTAACCTGCCTACTTTGTTTCTTATGAGGTTCCTGTTCCTTTTCGATCTGTTCTTTTTCCTGCGGACTCCATAGTTTGGGAGAGTGAAGGGAATAATTCTTGCCAAGAACCGGCACGGTGAGGGATAAAAATAGCAGCGCAACCGCAATGCCGCATGCACGCAGGGTCATATCGGTCCTGTCTCCCTGACAATCGGCTTCAGATCTGTCAAAGTTCCATAAAGCGCTGCCACCAGCACGGTCATTTTCAGGAAGATCATCACGAAAGCGATACGCTCAATGCCCATGAATTCCAATTTGTTTGTGCATGCTCCGTCGGAGTGTAAAGCATATTATACGTTTCTTCAATATTTTGGTTCAGTGTGACTAAGGAGACCAAGAGGGACGCAGTTGGGCCACTCTTGGTTACGACTTCTCAGGTGTCCAGGAAATAAAAAAGGGGAGGCATCGCAGCCCCCCCCTTTATGAAAACTATGACGTACGATTTAGTAGGACTTATCAAAGAGCCAGACAGCAGCAAGAGGACCGACAGCCCAGGGCACACCAGCGGCTGGAGTCGTTGTATTAGGAGCAGATACAACACCTGCGCCAGAAAAGGAAGCGGCCGTCCTGGTACCGACGACTAAAGGCGCTGCAGGTTGTAGGGTTATAGCTGCAGTTACCGCTCTGAAATTACCTAAGCCACTATCAGCAGTTCCGTCAAAAGCAGTATCCATTGCTTTGATAATCTCCACCTGATCGGTGGTAAATACGGTTGCACAGTCTACAGCGCCACAGATTAGAATGGCATTACGGTCCACGGGAACAGTACCGGCAGTTGTACTGCCGACATAGACCCAAAATGACGTACTACCAACTACAATAGGGTTCGTCGGAGCATTGTCCATAGTGGCGGCAATTTCAGCGATTGCGCTGGTAGGAGCAGTCTGTTCTTCATCAACCGCGAGGACGATGGGGGGGCCAGCGGCAGCGGCAACAGCTGGCTGATCACCGATAATGCCGTTTTTCCCTTCATCGCCAGGAAACCTGCCGTTGCGGTCTCTGAACGTCTCAGTCAGGTTGCGCACAGTGCTGACGGCAGAGATGACTTTTTTGGCATGTGAGTTGGCGATCAGATCCTGCCCTTTGATGATGGCACCGATAATGATACCGATGATCACCAGGACTATCGCCATTTCAATGAGTGAAAAGCCTTTGCTGTTTCTGAGTTTTGCCATGCATCCAGGTTTTTTTAGCGGGGTCATGAGTTCCATTTTCATCTCCTTTTGATCTTTTTTATGATTTAAATATCATTAAAAACAATGCTCTTTTAATGCTATACAATGTGAAATGTCGTTCGTCAAGAGCACTTAATGAATAATTTAGGTGGTTAAACGGGTTTTTTACTCTTCCAACCTGGCCAATTTCCCCTTTACCTCCTTTTTCAAGGCGGGACTCGCATTCGGCATCGCCAAAATCTGCCGGTAGGTTCTGGCCGCGTCACTTCTGTTCCCCTTGAGTTCATAAATCCTCCCCATCCCCTGCAGGGCCAGCGGATCGCCGGAAAAAGCCAGCTGACGGTATGTTGCCTGGGCATCATCGAGGTTTCCGGACCTTTCATGCAGTATGCCGAGATTGATGATCAGGCTTCTGTTGCCTGGATCGATTGCGCTGGCATGGGTAAAATGTCGCAGTGCCATCTGGGTGTTTCCCCTTGACGAGTATCCGATAGCGGCATTTATCAGAGCGGGAACATAGTCCGGTTTCTTCACCAGTGCCCGCTCGGCCTCCTGCACCCCCTCGTCGAACATGCCAAGATTGTTGAGGGCGGCAGCGACATTGCTCATAATTTTATAGTTGCCTTGATCAATCTCTTGGGCCTTGCGATAGCTGTCTAATGCCGACTTCCAGTCTGAGGCCTGTTCGGCCGAACGTGCCGCATAAAGAAGAGAGTCTCTCGCCGCAGTGTCTATCTTGAGCGGTGCAACCGCCTTCATGCGGGGTTGCGTGGGTGCCTGCTGCCGGGGCCGCTCGATTTGTTTCGCCCCACTTACTGCGGTTGAAGCAGCCGGTTGTCGCGGCGGAGATGGCGTACTCTTCGCCTTATGCAGTGCGACTTTTTTCTTCTCCTGCACGGGAGCCGGTGGCTCTCCCAGGGATATTCTGGCTATTTTTGACTGCTCCGTCGATGTCGCTGTCGAAGGTGGTGACAGGCCGACTTGCGTGGAGGGAGCCGGTTTCTTCTTTGCGGAAGTGCTCAGCAGGCCGAGCTTGGCTGTCACGAGCGCCCCAAGAGCAATGAAAGCAAGAGATCCCAGAGTTATGACTACGTATCGGTTATTGAATTTAGTAACTTTAGCGGTAATTTTATGCGACTTGGATAGAGTCGGAGGAACATCGAGATGCGACGGAGGTTCATTGCCGCCGTGTGAAGCGCCTGTTTTGATCTTTGAAAGGAGATCCGCGAGTAGACTCATGCAGTGTAAGGGCTGTTTTTCATTGGAGTATCCTGGTCGATTAATACATCGAAAATGAGCGAGTTCATCATTGTTTCAGGGTGGGATATGAATAGCCCGATGATCCCTGATAAAGATAGAGCAGGGTTCTGGGACCGGGCCTGCCGGTGACTTCGAGACCTTTCAAGCCCTGAAACGATTTGAGGACCTCCATGGTTTTCTGGTCAAACACTCCGTTCTTTTCGATGGCCATCCCTGCATTTCCCAAGAGCTTCTGAAGAGAAACAGTGGCCGGGCTACGGTCGCCATTCGGAATCCACGCCGGAATCTTCTCGTAGTTCTTCCAGAGAATGACCGCCTTCCCATGCCAAACGCTTTCCAACTCTTGTCTCGTGATCCGTTTCTTCCCGCCAAGGCCCGAAGGGATGAGATATTCTCCATTGGAGAATCCGGTCAGGGCCGTGTAAATCTCATGGTCACTTTCTGACGGCTTGATGTGCAGTATGAGAGGATACCCCAATTCAATAACCCCTTCCGGGTTCCCTTCGAAATTGATCAATTCCATTCCGCGTTGCAAGGACAAACCGGCAAGATATTTCAACGGAGTGGCTTTTTGTTTCACAAACAGGGGAATCTGCGGGAAATTCCATGCCGTGGCCATAACGTTGAATGAATTGAAGATCGTCTGATGGGGATCGACTTCGGAGATCTCCTTTGAAACGGCTGCCGCAAAGGAGTTGCCGGGTGCTGCAACCGGGGTTTCCGACAGGTTAACGGTTTTCGGTCGAGCCGAACTGAGCTGAGCTGCAACAGGTTTTGCGACATCGGCCTGAACGGCAACCTGGTTCCTGGTATCCGGGGCTTTACGTGTGAAATAGAACGTGGATCCGATGGTGACAGCCAGACAAAGACCAGCTACAGCAACAGCAACCTTACGCACGGGAAAGGAGCTGGCGCTCTTGACGGCAACAGTCGCCTCCATGACATCTGTGGCTCCCTGTTCGACATGTTTCTCAAAGACCTCATGGCTTCCTTCCAGAAAGGCGGACATGAGCCCACGAGAGGCAAGGAGGTTGATGGTCCGGGGTATGCCGCGGGACAATTTATAAATAAGTTCCTTGGCCTTCTGATTGAAAAGCAGGGAGCTGTTCCCCCCTTTGATCAATCTGGTATTGATGTAGTCAGAAGTCTCAGGTGCGGTGAGGGGATTCAATTTGACGCGGACCGTAATGCGCTGGTTAAGCTGCCGCAGAGGGTTTCTAATCAGTTTGTTGGAGAGTTCGGGCTGGCCGATGAGAATTATCTGGAGCAGCTTTTCCTTTTCCGTCTCCAGATTGGACAGGAGTCTGAGTTCTTCGAGTGTGGTATCGGGGAGTTCCTGGGCCTCGTCCACAATGATCGCTACCCGTTTGTCATGTGCCGCATGGGTGAGGAGAAAGTCCCGGAATGACTTCAGCATTTCGTTTTTACTGTCGCTCAGCGGTATCTTGAAATCATCCAGGATCGCCCTGAAAAATTCATCGGGCATCAACCGGGGGGTCATGATGAGCGCAATCTCTGCGTTGTCTTTCCACTTTTCGGTGAAGAGTCTCAGGATGGTGGTTTTGCCGGTTCCCGGGTCTCCGGTGAGTATGCAAAACCCCTCCTTCTTGGTGACGCAATATTCGATGGATTGGAGAGCTGTGGCATGCGCTGGAGAATTATAAAAGTAGGCGGTGTCCGGCGTGAGGCGAAACGGATCATCGTTGAGATTGAAAAATGAAAGATAATTCGTGGACATCCCTGCCAGTACCTCCTATGTCTTCCCCACTTTAGAGACGAGATCGTAAATCGGGAGCAAAAGCCCCATGATGATGATGGCAAACAACCCGCCGATTACGACCATGACCAGAGGCTCTATGATCTTTCCGAGGTTGTCGATCGAGTCGTCCAATTTTTTGGTGTAGTATTTAGATAGAAAATCGAACTGATTGTCAAGGGTCCCGGTGGTTTCTCCGATGCGTATCTTGCTGAGAACCAAGGCCGGAAGGATATTTTGCTGCTCGAAAGAGTCGGAGATGCGACCTCCGTTGAGGATGTTATCTTTGACCGTGCGCAGGTTGGCACTGAAATATTCGTTCCCCAATGACGGAATCAGCAGGTCAAAAAGCCTTCCCATGTTAATGCCCGCTGTTATCAGCATCCTGAACTGCTCCGAGAAAGTTGCCAAGAGCTTGTTATGAAGGATAACTTTCAGAATGGGCGTTTTTATGAGGGCCAGGTCTCGCAGGTATCTGACCCTGGAGTTTTTGCACAGGATAATAAAGGATGGTGGCACCAGGCAGACTATGAGGAGCAAAAGCTTCCAATGTGCCAGAAACCAGGTGCTTGATTCGATGAGGAAAATGGTGAGCATGGGGAGTTTTACCCCCATGCTCTTCAGTGTCGCAGTCAGGTTGGGAATGACGAAAATAAGCCAGAATAACAGGGCGCCCAGTGTGGCGCAGAAGGCAAAGAAGGGGTACATGAGAGCCTTCTTGACGCCCCCCTTTAGTTTTTGCATCCTCAGCAGGTGCTCGGCCGCCCCCCTCAGGCTTTCTACCAGGGTCCCGGTTTCTTCTCCCACCGCGACAAGTGTTTTGAGGATATCGGGGAAAAGATCCCCGTGAGCCTCCAGCGCCTGAGAGATGGAGCTGCCGCGCAACAGCCTTTGGCGCAGGTCTTGAAGAACAGGGATAAAAGCCGGGTTGTTCGTTGTCGAGATGACGTCATCCAGGCAGCTGAGGATCGGGATGCCTGCATTGAGCATGATCGAAAAACTCTGGGCAAACTCTGCAATATCGGGCTGGCCTATCTGGAAGGTCCGCCAAGGCTGCTCGAAACGGGAAAAGTAGCCGTCACTCTCGCGAATGGATACGATATAGAGCCCTTTGGCGACCAAGTCCCGGGATGCCTCTTCCGCAGAGGGGGATTCGATGGTTCCTTTAGTCGTCTGTCCTGAATAGTCGACAGCGTGGTAGCAGTAGATGCTCATCCCACGACCCTTTGAACCTCATGGATGGTGGTGTGACCGGCGGCTACCTGATTGAGCCCTTCATTGAAAAGGGAGATCATGCCTCCTCGCTGCGCGGCCTGAAAGATGGCCTCCGTAGAGGCGCCGGCGTAAATCAGCTCTCTGATCTCGACGCTCAGGACCATAACCTCGGCGATGGATGTCCTTCCTGCATAGCCGCTGTTGCCGCACCTGTTGCAACCGACCCCGCGATAGGCAGTAGTTACATCCATTCCCGCTTTGGTAAAGATCTCCTGTTCCTTTTTCCCCAGTTCATACTCCTCTTTGCAGTAGTGGCAGATCTGGCGTACCAGACGTTGGGCAAGGACTGCCAACAGGGTCGAAGAAAGCAGCAGCTTGTCCATGCCCAGCTCCAGGAGACGGGGGATAGAGGCTACAGCATCGGTTGCGTGGAGGGTGGAGAGCAGAAGATGTCCCGTTATGGAACCCCGGATGGCTATCTGGGCCGTTTCTTTGTCGCGGATTTCGCCAAGGAGCATCACGTCCGGATCCTGCCTCATGAAGGTCCTGGATGACGAGGAGAAGGTATACCCTGATTTCTCATTAACTTCTGTCTGACGGACAAAGTTCAGGTGGTATTCGACAGGATCCTCGATCGTGATGACATTTTTTTCCAGAAGGTCAATCTCCCTGAGGCAGGAGTACAGTGTTGTGGTCTTGCCGCTTCCAGTGGGTCCGGTTATCAGTATGATGCCGTGGCTTTTGTTGAAAAGCTGTCGCATGGTTTCGACGACACCCTCGTTGAGCCCCAGAGTGGATATATGCCTGAGGGCGCCCTGCCGGGAGAGAATCCTGATGACCATGTTCTCTCCGTAGATGGTGGGAAGCGTGGAAACGCGGAGATCGTATTTTTTGTTAAAAAATGGCTGGATGAATGCACCATCCTGAGGAAGCCGCTGCTCCGTAATATCCAGCTGGGCCATGATCTTGATACGCGATGCCAGCGCCGACTGGATTATCTTGGGAAGGCAATGGCCATAGGTCAGGACGCCATCGATGCGATAGAATACGTGCAGCACCTCATTGGAAGGGGTTAAATGGATGTCGGATGCCATTTTAAGGATGCCGTCAATAATGAGGAGCTCTGTCAGTTCGGGGACAATGGCGCTCAGTATGGCTTTGCCGCTATTAAGGCTGTCCGAGAACTCTTCCAGTCGCTGCTGTACGGAATTTTTCGCAAAGTAGTAGGCCCTTTCGAAAATGTCGCCATAGGCATCCTGGTCCACGAGATAAACCTTTGGCTGTTCACCGGTCAGATGGAATGCGCTGTCCACTGCAACAACGTTGCTGGGGCTCATGATCCCAATGGAAAGGATACCATCGGTTATTTCCAGGGGGATGTATCCATGCTTCAGTGCCGTTTCCTTGGGGACGAGTCTCAATGCCTGATCGGACAGGGAGAAGGTGCGGAGGTCCAAATACTCGAGCCCTGACTGATCGGCAATGGTTTGGGCAAACTCTTGTGAAGTCAGGAATCCCAGGGAAATGAGCGTTTCACCCAGTATGGTGCCGGTTACGCGCTGCTGGTTGAGGGCGACATTGAGCTGCTTGTTAGTAAGCAGCCCTTTGGCAATCAGGAGATCGCCTAAGGTTGCTGACGAGTTGAGCAGGGACCGTCCAGGGTTGTCAACTGCTTGGATAACGACGGTATGTGAATCGCTCCACTGAGTTCCCATATCAGCCTCGAGACCCAAATTCTGAAGGTAGCGCTGTAAATATCATTGGTTATCCACGATACGGGGCCGCAGCATAAGCACCAGTTCCGATCTTGTCTCAGAATTGTTTATTCTGGTGAAGAGTTTGCCAAGGTACGGAATATTTCCCAGGAACGGCACCTTTTCTTCGCTTGACGACTCTTTCTTTGAGATCAGACCGCCAATGACAGCTGTCTGACCGTCCCACATCTTGACCGTGGTCGTCATCTCCCTGAGTGCAACGGTAGGGATGGTTATGGTGAGTTGGTTGCCGGCGGTTCCGAACGTTTTGTCCTGCAGGTTTAACAAATCTGATGTGATTGGGGTTATGTTAAGGGAGATCTCACCCGCTTCAGAAATGTACGGGATGATGCCGATGATAAGCCCGGAAAGGACACTGGTGGTTTCTGGGACAAAGCTGATTGCATTGCCTGCTGCAGTGGCTGTAGTGGTGGTAGTGACCTTTGAAATAAAGCTGGTGTTGGTGCCAACCGTCAGGATTGAGGCATGACCGTTCATGACGTTTATCTTCGGATTGGAGAGTACCTTGATGTCACCCTGCGTCTGCAGAGCAGTCAGCAGAGCCTGGAAGCTTGCCCTCGTCACTCCAAGCTGAAATTTGGAGACGCTGGCAGCAGCAGTTGCCGCATCGCTGAGCGTCGTGGTAAATGGGTTGAGATTACCGAAACCGGAGATGAGCGTACCTGACCCGTTTTTTTCGAGGAAGGTCCAGTCTATGCCGTATTTCAATGTGTCATTCAGTTGAACTTCAATGATCCTGGCCTCGATCATCACCTGCCTGCCGAGGACCTTCCTGACATTCTCCAGATATCGCTCCACTTTTTCCATGGTTCTTCGGGAGGCGGTTACCATGATGGTCCCGGTGAGACGGTTGATGGTGATATTCTGTTGCTGCCTGTCTGCTCCCGCCCGATTCATGATCGTGCCGCGTGTATCGATGCTGACTGGCCTACCGCTGGGCTCCTCGTTGATCGTGCCGGTAACGGTACTCCGCCTGGCCTGCTGGTTCTGCGCCGACGATGCGGCCTCAGCTGTTTTGGCTGTAACTGTGGACGGGGAGTCTTGCTTTCCCATGATGCCTACCAGGGATTTTTCCATGGAGTCCCAGAAATCGAATGCCTTGCCGTCTGCCTTGTTACCAGAAGATATGTTCCCCTTCAGACCGCCTACTCCTGAGGACGACAGAATGTCACCGCCTACATCCATCGAATAGGTGTTGACCAGGGCTGGGTGGCCCAGTTCGAATATCCTGGTTCCCATTGCTTCCACCTTCAGGACATTGTTTTCGATGCTATAGAAGCAATCCAGGTTTGAGAAGATGGTTTTCAGTGCATCCTCTGCCAATGCATTCTTGAGGGAAAGGGTCACCGGTTGATCAAGATACACATCATTGTCAATCAGAAGGTTCAATCCGCTCGCATCTGCCATGACGTGAAGAACGTCTCCGAGAGTGCTGTTTCTAACCACGATATTGACAGTTCTGGTCTTAAGCGGCACGATCTCTTCAGTTAAGGAAGCGAAAGCGGGAGGGGGGGGAGGCTCACTAGAGGGGGCTTTGGCATCTACATTCCATGCCGGTGAACGGGGTATATTCTCCTTTATGAGCTGCTCGTCGGGCCGGACAATTTTCTTTTGTGCCGAGCAGGCTGTCAATGCAGCCATGGCCGTAAGCAAGATCAACCGCGACGCGAAATTGACGGCAACTTTCATCAATCTATGCTCAGCCATAAATCCTTTCCGGCAGTTCTCAGCATCACGCGAGTTTTCTCTATTTTAACGACCAGATATTTACCAAGGAGGGATCCCTCATGAAGCACATGGCCGTCAATGATGGCCGTTTTTATGGAACCCTCGGAATATACCATGGAAACGGTAGGTCGACTATCAAAAGAAATGCGCCGACTCGGTTTCGTGGCAACTTTAGCGGCGTTCGATGCAGAAATTGAGCCGGGCGGGAAACTCTTGACGCCGGTACCGGCAGCCGGGGGTTGTTTTTTTGAAGCCACCCGGACTGGACAATCAAGCCCTGAAAAAGTCGTCTGAGGCCTCGGGGGGGAAATCACCACCGGCAGGCTGGAGAAGTTTACCAGCTCTTTTTCAGAGGTTTTCAGGTTGACATTGGGTGTTTTCCAGAAAAAGAACATAGCCGGTATAGCGATGGCCAGGAATAATGTTGCGAGTATGGTTCTCATAGTCGGGTCAACGATCATGGTCTGCTACTCTCGCTGGTCAGGACTTTACCGTTGATGGTGCAGGATACAACTCCTTTTCCGCTTGCGTCGGCTTGTGTGATGGAAACGGCGCTGACCACGGTAAAGGGGAAGACGGTCCCCTCCAGATAACTGATAGTGTTAAGGAAGTCGCAATAGTCTGGGTTGATAAACTTAAGGGTATACGGGAGCGACACCTCTCCTCGCTTTCTCTCGATAGCGGAAACGGCAAAATCATCAGGTCTGAGGCGGGCTTTAAGGTCATCCATCTTACCGTAGAGAAGCCTCTCGTCTGAGGTGTTTGTAACGCCTAGCATATACTGAGTTTTGAGAATTCCCAGGACTTTCCTCCGGTTCATATTGGCTTCTTTTACCCGTGCAAGACCGGCCTTGGCCCGGGTCAGCTCATCGTGGGTCTTTTCCAGTAAATGCCTGGTCCTCGACTGGCTCACGAAGGCCATGGCCATTACCAAAAAAAACGCCACTGCCATCCAAAAACGTTTCTTCAGCGGCATGATATCGAGTTCGTATCTGCTCATATTAAGGTTCATTTGCCCTTTTGAACTGAACTGCTGTAGCGAGCCTGCATGATGAAAGTTTTCTGTTTGATGTCAAGGGTGCTGGATTTCACGGTGTATCCAGGTATCTTGCCGATTTGCCCGACTATCCTTTCAAAGATAATCTGGGTGTCACTTAAGCCTGAGGCGCTAATGTCGCCCTGGATCTGGACGCCCAGAGATCCTGCTACATCCTGGATTAATATGCTCTTGATTGAATACTCATCCGAGCTGGGTAAGGTCAGTGAGGCAAGGGCCGTCGCCGGGTTATGTTTCTGGATAAACTTTAACCTCTGGTTGAGAAACTTCACTTCCTCATCAAGTTTTCGATAGGTTGCAACTTCCTCTCCGGAGTTGCTCAAATGCGACCTCAAGATGCCGATGCCTGGCTTCAAGTCTGATATTATCAGCCATTCCGTCAGAGTAAATCCTGCCAGAAGCAGGGCAAGGGCGATCATGAGCTTGCTTGCTGTTGAGAGGACTTTTTTGTTTCTTGAAAAGGAAACATAGTCCGAAGGCAGGATATCTCCGACGTGAGGGGATTCGAAGTAGTGCAGCGCGGCGGCAAGGGGCGCAAGGTAATCCTGGACAACATGCCGGGGGACGCTTGCCAGTACTGGTGATAGGGCGGACCTGATGGGTACGGTAAGAAGTTGTGACAGTTCCTCGGATGTTTCCGGCTGATTGAGGGTAACTACTTCCAATGGCTTCACACGAAACGATTGGAAGCAGTAGTCTACGGTCATGTTGATATTTTGGGTGTCTGCCGGAAGCAGAGTTGCGTCTGGCGAGGGAATCTTACGGATAAATTCCAGTTCTTTGTTTTCACTGACAAGGAGAAGCTTCTCTCCGGGAAGGGCAGCAGTGAATATACGAGCCTGAGCAGGATCAGTGACGCAGGTCGAGGCTGCAAGCCTGAAGATGGAGTACGGGGCGGCGTAGATATGGGAGATCACTTTGTTGTAGAGGTTGAATACGGATATGAAACTGGAAAGGGTGTCGTCGGTATAACTGAATGCAGCAATTTTGTTATGCACCTTACTGTCAATGGTTGCTTGGCCAACCGTCCGGTGGAAGCTGGTGAAGGAAGTTAGCTCGGGATGGATCTTCTGTACCTCGGTGCGGACCAATTTGTCATAGTGACTGCTGGCCGCAGGAGGAAGGTAGACGATGTCTTGATGAAACAACAAGGGATTGCAGCAGATAATGAAGGTCTTTTCCCCGCAACCTGAGAGATAGTCATCTAATCCATCAAGAGGGAATGTAAGGGCATCTTTTATGGTTACCGAGTTGCTGGAAATGCACGCCTTAAGAGCTTGCACAATCGAACCATCAAAGTAAAAAGAAAATACGTTGCTCATTGTTCCCTTACGAAAGTTTTACTTCTTTAGTCGAACCCAATTGACACGATCACCTGAACACTGCCAACATTTTACAGTGTTGAGGTGGCTCGTCAATAGCCTTCAGCAGATAGGCTGGATGGATGGTCAAGTTGAGCGTCTCCAGGAAGCTCAACCTGCTCTTCTTGTCAGTAGGGTCCGTGGGGCCTTGAGCCCAAAACAGCCCATTTCTCTGCTAACTCATGTTGACGATTGTTTCTGCCCGGGGATATGGGAAACCAATCAAGTATTGATTGACAGGCAGACCCCGGTTTACTAATCTTTCACCAGGCGTTGACATTGATGCCTGAGGCCCTCTTTTTACCTCTTCCTGCATAAGCTTGAATGGAAAAATTGAACATGTCCGTTACATTCATGATCATACGCCGCATAGCTGACATGGCACCAAAACGGTTTATATTTCTAACAGGAATTGCCGTGTCCATCCTTACGCTGAACGGTTGCCAGCCAATGACGGTTATAACGGCATATACGAGTACCACACCAGGGAACGAGGGGTTTGCTGCCGATTATAAGCGCTGCATGTTTGACCAAACGTATAATCAGCGAACTGCCGGCTTACCCATTACCCCTCCCCTTGTCGCAGAATGCCTAAAGGAGTATGAATGGTGGCCTTTGCTTCAATTTGCCGCGTTTCAGGCAAGAGATCAATCCGACCTTTCTCAGGCTATTGATGCATGCAAAAAAAACCTGTCTATTGAAAGTGATCATGACTCCAAGGAGAATATCAGCAAATCAGCGGCAGCCGTCGCCTCTGCCTGGAGAGTGAACAGGACAGCTTTCTACCGTTTCAGCGAGTGCATCAGGTCCACAGGATGGCAGGTTATTCCTGAACTGCCATGGCTGGATATTGACGAACTCCAGGTTATCCCGCCATTCAATATTGCAGAAATGGAAAAGCCCGTGAGTTTGGTGCGAGACGAAGGTCTGGCAATATATTGGGCTGCCGACATCGTAGACAAGGGAGCACCGCTAACCTACTCAGCCGCTGCTGTAGCTATCGAGGATATGAACGCCAGACATCATGGTGGACGATCGGATTGGCGCCTGCCAACAGAAAAGGAACTGCGTGCGATCGGGCGGTCAATGCAGGGAGTCTCATCTGCTAGGCAGAATTCCAAAAATCACCGGTCAAATACAGCAAAGCAGCAACCGGTTTATTTCTGGGTAGCTTCACATGATAGGCAGGGTACCCATGTCGCTTTAAGAATCACCGACGGGAAAATAGTTCCCCTTCCTGATGAAGGCCCCTATGCCGCACACCTGCTCCCAGTCGCCGGTACAGGGTGGGGCGAGCCGAGCCATATTGATACGACTGATTAATGAGGCCTACAATGAAATATCCTTTAGACAGTAAAATCTCGCAGGGTGTTATAACGATAGTAGCTGGTTATGTCATTATCGGTGCTTCATGGATATTTTTATCTGACACTGTATTAGTAAAATCATTAACCGATATAAATGACATCCGAAACGCAGAATTGATAAAGGGCATGCTGTATGTAACAGTAACTGCATTTCTACTGTTTGTAATAATATCAAGATATGCTCAGGCACTTAACAATATGTACAGTGAATTGAAAGAGGGGCAAAACAGATTAAGTGCTGTTCTTGTTATGTCAAAGCAAGGTTTTTACGAACTAGACATCAGCAGCAGAGAAGCAACCGTTTCACCTGGATATTGGTTGATGCTCGGATACGATCAGGGCATGTCACGCGTCACCCTGGAATGGTGGCAGGAATCGCTTCATCCCGATGATCGAGATAATGCCATCAACACACTCAATAGATGCATGAACGGAGAAATCTCCGAATACAAGATAAAGTATCGCCTAAGGGCCAAAACGGGAGAATGGAAAACTATCCTGTCGGCAGGAATGGTGGTTGAGTATAACATCAAGGGGATGCCAGAGCGGATGATCGGCATGCATACGGACATGGATTATCTTATGTCGGTCTAGGTACAAGCCCCTTCAGATACAAAGTCCAGGCTGGTTGAATGTTTCTAGTCGAAAGGCCCGATATCCCGATTCACAACATCCTCTCCATGCCTCACAACCCCACCCCACATCGAATGCCCTTGCCTGACAATCCTGCATCCAGCATAATACCGGACATGCTGCTTATCTTTCCTCCAGTTGCCAAAGCGTGCGAGCCTCCGGCCGGTATTGCATATCTTGCGGCTTCATTGCAGGCCCACGGCATTCGCTGTCAGGTTCTGGACGCCAACCTGGAAGGCCAGCTCCACCTTCTGGAACAGCCGCTGGCCGCAACCGATACCTGGACGCGCAGGGCACTGAAAAACCATGAGCAGAACATCGCTTACCTTCGGGATGGGAGGACCTATCGCTCGTATGATCACTACTCCCGGGTAGTAAGTGACGTTAACCGGCTCCTTGCCGTATCAAGCCGGCAGAGCGGATCTACGGTCGGGTTGGCGGATTATAAGCATTCGCATCTATCGCCACTGCGGAGTGCCGACCTTTTGGATTCTGCGGATCACTCCGAACAGAACCCCTTCTACCACTGGTTCAGCAGCCGTTTGGAAGGGATTTTTGAGGCACAGGGATCCGTATCGGTCAAGGTGGTCGGGTTTTCCCTGAATTTTCTCAGCCAGGCGCTCACTACTTTCGCCATGATCGGTTACGTCAGAAAACGGTTCCCCGGACTCATCATTGTGCTCGGCGGTGGGCTCGTAGGTTCATGGCTGCAACGACCCGGCTGGCGCAACCCCTTTGTCGGGCTGGTGGATCATCTGATCGCCGGGCCGGGGGAGATACCTCTGCTAGGGCTCTTTCGCGTCGATATCGGGGAACAGAGACAGGTGATACCTGAATACGATTCCCTGCCGGTGCACGATTACTTCGCACCAGGTTTCATTCTCCCTTACAGCTCCGCAAGGGGGTGCTACTGGAATGCGTGCTCTTTCTGCCCGGAACGGGCAGAGGGGTACGGTTACCGCCCGGTTCCCGTGACAAAGGTGATGGCCGACCTGCAGGCATTGACGGCCAAGACAAAACCGGTCTTGCTCCATTTGCTCGACAGCGCCATCAGCCCGGCTCTCATGCAGGCAATGATTGAGACCCCTTCAGATGTGCCCTGGTACGGATTTGCAAGGATTAGCCAGGAACTGGCGGATCCTGGTTTTTGTCAGGCGCTGAAACGCTCGGGCTGCGTCATGCTCAAACTTGGCCTGG
The DNA here is from genome assembly GCA_043725245.1 of Geobacteraceae bacterium. Classification (GTDB taxonomy): domain Bacteria; phylum Desulfobacterota; class Desulfuromonadia; order Geobacterales; family DSM-12255; genus Geoanaerobacter. The sequence goes on from JAYSLX010000153.1 coordinate 27,389, forward strand.
AATCGGGCGACCAGAGGGTGCTTGACCGTCTGAACAAAGGGATCGAACTCGAAATCGTGTCTCGGGCTCTTGCCAATCTGAAGCATGCAGGGATCAGCGTCTATCTCTATCTCCTCTTTGGTACTCCTGCAGAGTCGGAAGTTGAGGCGAGGAGAACGCTGGATTTTGTCGTCAGGCACCGCGAATCGATATGCTTTCTGAACCTGGCCCTTTTTAACATGCCCATCTGTGGTGATGAAACAGGAGCATATGGTAGCGAACCTTTCTACGAGGGTGACCTGTCGCTCTATACAGATTTCCGACATCCCAAGGGATGGGACAGGAAAAAGGTGCGCAGATTCCTTGCAAATGAATTCAAGCGGGAACCTGCTGTAGCAGCGATATTGAGAAACGATCCACCACAGTTCACCTCCAACCACGCTCCGTTTTTTTCCAACTGGAAATAAGAAACCCCCGGCAGAACCGGGGGTATTATGAGACAACAACAATTCATGCTCCCGGATTAGTTAAACGTTGGGAGACCCACACCATATCCCCGCTTAAATATCCCAGTTAGCGATTTTCATGGTGCCGTTCTTTGCCAGGTTGACCTGCATCTTGAAAATCCGATCAAGCAGCTGCGGTTCATGCCCCGCCTTTCTAGCCAGGCAATCCTTTGTGGCCATGTCGAGGTATTCCTGGAGAATCGGTTTGTAATCGGGATGAGCGCACTTGTCGATAATCAGCTGTGCGCGAGTCTTGGGATCAAGTCCACGAAGGTCGGCAAGCCCCTGCTCGGTGACGAGCACATCCAGGTCGTGTTCGGTATGGTCAACGTGGGGAACATGTGGAACTACACAGGTGATCCCGGTAGGGTCGATCTTGGATGGTCGTGCCGAAGGGGTATGCATAATGGAAAGGTAGGCGTTGCGCAGGAAGTCGCCGGAGCCGCCGATCCCGTTGATCATCCGGGTACCGCCTACCAGGGTCGAATTGGCATGGGCATAGATATCGAACTCGACCGGGGTGTTCATGGCGATGCAGCCAAGTCGCCGGATCGGTTCGGGATGATTGGCGATCGAGAGCGGTCGCATGAGCACCTTGCCGCTGTACTTGTCCCAGTTGCCATAGAAACGTTTGAAACCCTCCACAGAGAAAGAGAGAGAAACCGTGGAAGCAAAGTCGAGTTTGCCAGAGTCTAAAAAGTCGAGCATCGTGTCTTGTAGTACCTCGGTCCATACATTCAGACCGCTGAAAGGCCCATTTGCCAATCCGCCAATAACCGCATTGGCTATAGAGCCTACGCCTGACTGGAGCGGCAGCAGGTTTTTGGGTAATCGACCATTTTTAACTTCGAACTGGAAAAAGTCGATGATGTTATTGGCAATAGCTTCGGAGGTGTCGTCCTGTTCGCTGAAAGAACGTCCATTATCCGGCAATTTCGATTCAACTATGGCAACAATCTTATCGGTGTCAATCCGGACGTAGGGCGATCCGGCCCGGTCATCAACGCGGCTGATGAGGTACGGCTGGCGATTTGGCGGGTTGATCGGCTCGATGATGTCGTGAAGTCCTTCGTAGTTGGGGAGCGAGGTGTTTAATTCGATGATGATCTTGTCGGCAATCTGTACTATTTCCGGAACCGCACCACAGGAGGCCGTCAGGACCAGTCCGCCGCTCTCTGTGATGGCTGAGCATTCGATAATGGCGATATCGAGACGACCGCCATTATCTTTGGTATAGAAGCCGTAGCCCAGGTCCTGGGCGAACATGGAGAGGTGACGGTCACCCATCCGGATACGTCCTTCATTGATGCCTGCCTGAATATTCTTTCCGGTCTGATACGGCCAACGACGGTCGATCATATCGAGTGAGGCCCAACGATCTTCGGTCTCGACACCGACGGATGCTCCTATGAAGAGGTTGAATTTCAATTTTCCCTGCAGGTTGTTTTTCTCTACATGGTCTGCTAAAGCAATAGGAACAACCTTGGGATAGCCGGCTGGCGTGAACCCTGACCAGCCAAGATTCATCCCGTTTTTGAACAGGGGAATGACATCTTCGATGTTCTTGATTTTTGCGTGAAGACTCTTCCTTTTGATTCTCTCATGTAGTTTTGACATGCAATAATCCTTTCTATTCCGAGTGATTTTTAACGCAGATATGCAAGGTCTTGGTTTGCGAGCAGATCGAACGTTCGTTATAAGCGCTTATAGCATTACGTCGGGTTCGATGCAATTATTTATTGTATACAAATCTCGAAAGCAGCCTGTAATTATCTAGAAATTTAAGCAGCTATTATGCTAATAAAATTGGCATGGATAAAAATGAGCTCAGAAATAAATTAATTTCTAATGCGACGCGTTTGTTTGCCGAGCGGGGTTTAAATGGAGTCAGCATCCGGGAGCTTTCCAAGGCTGCGGGAGTCAGTATCTCCATGATTTCTTATTATTTCGGGGGCAAGGAGGGCCTGTATTCATCAGTACTTCAAGAGCAATTCTCCAGCTTCGAACATATCGAAGAAATCAATAAAGCAGACTCGGAAGCTTTGGCTAAAATTGAAGCATATATCCGATGGATAATTGTGAGGCATCGAAATAACCCCTATTTGTTGAGGTTTTACACCAGCGAACTGACCAATCCCACGCAATTTTTCTCATTGATCGTCCAGCCAGCAATAGGAAAGGTAATTCAGATTCTGGTTCAAATCATCGAAGAAGGTATTTCCAAAAAAATATTACGAAAAGACTTGAATCCGGTAGATACGGTGCTGGCAATGGCCGGCATGGTTAATTATTATTTCCTTAGCACGTTAGCCACACAAGAACTTATCAATCACTCACCCCAACGCGATGAGGAGTTGATAAGGCATTACATGGATATTTTCATCAAAGGTATCCTGAGCCCTTAACCTTGGCTATATTCGAGTCTCGCCTGCTTTCGATGTCGGGTGCAGTCTTATATGGAGCGAACTTAACCCGTAGTTTACTTTATTTTACAAACTTGCTCGGTCTAATGCCATCTCGCGTATGTTACCAATGTCAGTGGGAGGGGACAGTCATGGATCTGCGAAAGAGTCATACCATCATTCTGAACGAGGGTGATCCGGAGCAGAAGCGGAGTGAGATTCTGGAGTACTTCCACCGCACCTTTGATGTCGACGAAAAGCTTTACGGTACACTGAAGGAGGAGAGCACCTTCTACTTGCGGGCCGATCGGTTGCGTCATCCGCTCATCTTCTACTTCGGGCACACTGCTACCTTTTTCATCAATAAATTGATCATTGCCCGGTTGATCCAGAACCGAATCAATCCCCGCTTCGAATCGATGTTCGCAGTGGGTGTGGACGAGATGTCCTGGGACGACCTGGACGCTACCCACTATGACTGGCCGGCCCGCCAAGAGGTGAAAGAGTACCGTGACAAGGTCCGCGAGCTGGTTGACGGGGTCATCCGCCGCATTCCGCTTAAACTGCCTGTCGCCTGGGGAGACCCTTTCTGGGCGATCATGATGGGGATCGAGCACGAACGTATCCATCTTGAGACCTCTTCGGTCCTCATCCGACAGCTCCCCGTCGATCAGGTGGTGCAACTCCCCTTCTGGGAGATCTGCCGCGAGTTTGGAGAGCCACCGGAGAACTGCCTGCTAGCGGTGCCTGGCGGCAAGGTGCACCTCGGGAAGGCTCACGGAGACCCGCTTTACGGATGGGACAACGAGTATGGCCGACATGAGGCCGAAGTGCCTGACTTCAAAGCTTCACAATATCTGGTTTCGAACTGCGAGTTTCTTGCCTTTGTCGAGGACGGCGGCTACGCCAACCAAAGATGGTGGACAGAGGAGGGGTGGAACTGGCGCACCTTTCGCAAAGCCGAGCACCCGTTGTTCTGGGTGAGGCAGGGAATTGGCTGGGGTCTGCGAACCATGCTGCAGGTCATTGACATTCCCTGGAACTGGCCGGCAGAGGTTAACTACCTAGAGGCCAAGGCTTTCTGTAACTGGAAGGCAGCCCAGACCGGCCTGCCGATACGTCTCCCCACTGAGGACGAGTGGAACCGGCTCAGGGATATCTGCACCATCCCTGACCAGCCATGGTGGGACCAGGCGCCCGGCAACATCAACCTTGAGAAGTGGTCGTCATCCTGCCCGGTGGACCGATTCCGCTTTGGCGATTTCTTCGATGTCATCGGCAATGTCTGGCAGTGGACCGAGACCCCTATCTACCCTTTCCACGGCTTTGCGATTCACCCCTGGTACGACGACTTCTCTACCCCTACCTTCGACACCCGCCACAACCTGATCAAGGGGGGGTCGTGGATATCGACCGGCAACGAGGCCACCCGCGATTCACGTTACGCTTTTCGTCGGCATTTCTTCCAGCACGCCGGTTTACGCTATGTTGAGAGCTCCACGCCGGTGGCTGTCCATCAAGACGGGTACGAATCTGACACCCTCGCAGCCCAGTACTGCGATGCCCACTACGGGCAGGCACTGTTCGGAGTGGGCAATTTTCCGGTAACCTGTGCAGAGATATCTCTTGAGTTAATGGAAGGACGCAACAAGGGCCATGCCCTTGATTTGGGATGTGCAGTAGGTCGGGCCACTTTTGAATTGGCCAGGGGCGGTTTCCAGCGTGTAACCGGTCTTGACTTCTCCACGCGCTTCTTCCGCTTGGCGACCCGTATGCAAGAGGAGGAGTATCTTCGCTACGCCTTTCCCGAGGAAGGGGAGATCTTCTCGTTTCACGAGGTAAGCCTGGCTGATCTCGGGTTGGCGGGTTTACGTGGACAGGTCGAGTTCTCTCAGGCCGACGCCTGCAACCTGCCGGAGAAGTTCACCGGCTACGACCTGGTGTTGGCCGCCAACCTGATCGACCGTCTTTATTCGCCACGGCGTTTTCTGACCACCATTCATGAACGGATGAACCCCGGAGGAGTACTGGTGATCACCTCCCCCTACACATGGCTGGAGGAGTTCACTAAAAAGGAGGAATGGCTGGGAGGATATAAGGAGGCAGGCGAGAATGTATTCACTCTTGACGGTTTGACAGAGGTGCTATCGCTCCGTTTTCGGATGATCGGCAAACCTCGAGATGTTCAGTTTGTCATACGTGAAACCAGGCGTAAGTCCCAGCACAGCATCGCAGAGTTAACGGCCTGGGAGCTCAGATGATGCTTGAAAGCCTGCACCCATTTCAGACACTTACCCCCAGTTTCATCATGGACGCCGTCGAGAGCCAGGGGTTCCGTTGCGATTGCCGCACCTTTGCCCTTAACAGCTACGAGAACCGCGTCTATCAGGTAGGGATCGACGAGGGACAGCCGCTCATCGCCAAGTTCTACCGTCCCGGACGCTGGAGCGACGAGCAGATTTTGGAGGAACACCGGTTTTGCTTTGAACTGGCCGAACACGAACTGCCGGTAGTGGCGCCATTGTCAAACCCTGCCGGCGAGAGTCTTCTGCGCCATGACGGTTTTCGATTTGCCCTCTACCCCCGCCAAGGTGGCCACGCCCCGGAGTTCGACAATCTCGACAACCTGCTGATCCTTGGCCGCATGCTCGGCAGAATCCATTGCATCGGCGCTGTGCGGCCTTTTGCACACCGTCCGACTCTTGACATCCAGAGTTTCGGTCACACAAGTGTTGCGCTGATTACCAAGAGCTTCATCCCGAACGAATACCGCGCCAGCTACACTGCAGTTACCGATCAGCTTCTGGAGGCGATTACTCTGCTACTGTCGGAGACAGGGCTGGTCCGCAACATCCGGACACATGGCGACTGCCATAGCGGCAACATCCTCTGGCGCACCGGTGCGCCCCATTTCGTCGATTTTGATGACGCGCGCATGGCCCCGGCGGTTCAGGACCTTTGGATGATGCTCTCGGGTGAGCGGAGTCGTCAAATTGCTCAACTGGATGCGCTGATCGAAGGATACAGTGATTTTTGCGAATTCCATCCGAGTGAGTTGCGTCTTGTCGAAGCACTCCGCACCCTGCGAATGCTCCACTACAGTGCCTGGCTTGCCCGAAGGTGGGAAGACCCGATGTTCCCACGTACCTTCCCCTGGTTCAATACCGTCCGCTACTGGGGCGAGCATATCCTTGAGCTGCGCGAACAACTGGCAGCGCTCAGTGACCCTCCGCTGGAGCTGCTGCCCTGATCAAGGGGAAATGCGCTGGCTCCCCTACCTGTTTTCTCCCCGACAACCGAGAATTGTATTTATATAATCTGACTTGAATCTAACCGACAGTCTGGTATGAAATTGTCTATGGACAGATCACCGCAGGATAATATCGGCAGGCTCATACCTCAGAATGATTTTTTCAGACTTGTGTTTGAAAATCACAGCGCAGCCATGCTGGTCATTGATGGGACAAATGGCGCAATCATTAGCGCTAACAGGGCTGCAGAAAATTTTTACGGTTATCCGCCTGCCTCACTTACCAGTATGAACATCGCCGATATCAATCAGCTCCCCGTGCCGACCATCAATAACAAGATGGAAAGTGCACTCAATGAGTCACTAAATTGCTTTGAATCCCCTCATCGACTCGCCGGCGGGGAAATCCGAACCGTCGAGGTGCATTCAGCGAATATCTGTCTCGATGATCGTGATCTCCTCTTCTCGGTCATACACGATATCACGGAGCGCAAACAGGCGGAGCAGGCTCTTCGGGAGAGTGAAAATCGCTATAGGCGGATAACCGAGTCCATAACCGATTATATATTTACTGTACGCGTTGAAAACGGGATTCCCGTAGAAACCCATCATGGAGCAGGTTGCCTGGCTGTCACAGGATACACGGAAGAAGAATTTTTATCGGATCAGTTTCTCTGGCTCCGTATGGTACCTGAAGAAGATCATCCGTTGATTCTGGTACAGGCAAAACGCGCACAGAACGGGGAAAATGTAGATGGAGTAGAGCACCGCATCGTCCGAAAAGACGGGGCACTGCGCTGGGTCAGAAATTCTCCTGTAATCCGTCGAGATGCGGACGGCATCCTTCTTTCATACGATGGATTGATTCAGGATATAACTGAGCGCAAGCAGGCTGAGGATAAACTGAAGAAAAGCGAGCAGGATCTAAAAAGCCTGCTGGAAATACTGCCGGTAGGGGTTGGATGGTCTGATACTAATGGCAACATAGAGTACGTGAATCGAAATTTTATGGAACTTTTCGGCTACACTCGACACGATATTCCAACCATCCATGACTGGTTTGCCCGGGCATACCCTGATCCTGCATACAGGAACAGTCTTGCCGGCATCCGGGGAAACGCCTATTCCATTGCACAAGAGGAGGGCACATCGATCCCACCTATGGAGACATATGTCGCTTGCAAAGACGGCTCCTTCAGAAATGTCATCATCAACACACAGCTTACTTCGAGCCGCACCATTGAGATTTTTACCGATATTACCGAGCGGGACCGGATACAGAATGAGCAGATCAAGACTCAGAAGCTTGAATCTCTTGGAGTGCTAGCCGGTGGCATTGCCCACGATTTCAACAACATCCTGACAGCTATTTCAGGAAACATATCCTTTTCACAGATGTTTCTGGACCCGGCCCATAATGCTTACAAGCCATTACAGGAAGCGGAAAAGGCCTCGAAACGTGCGGCTGAACTTGCCCTCCAACTCCTCACATTTGCAAAGGGCGGCCAGCCAATCGCCAAAACGGTTTCATCGAGCAAAATCATCGAAGAGTCCATATCGCTGGTTCTTCGTGGCTCCAACGTCAAAGGAGTAGTGAAAATTCCAGAGGATCTTCACCCTTTAATGGTTGATGAGGGCCAGATAAGCCAGGTCTTTAATAATATCCTCATAAATGCCGTTCAGGCGATGCCGGATGGCGGGACAATTACCGTGAGCGCTGAAAATACTCATATTGATGCCGGCAACATGCGCTCACTCTCTCCAGGAGAGTACGTCAAGTACCTATTCAGGGATGAGGGTCGTGGCATAACGGTCGAGGATCAGAAGAAGATCTTTGACCCTTATTATTCAACCAAGCCAGGTGGCTCAGGTCTTGGGCTTGCATCAGTCCACTCCATTGTATCCAAGCACAAGGGGCAAGTAGCTGTTTATTCTGAACTAGGCAAGGGTACAACCTTTGAGATATTACTGCCGGAAAGCAAGGAAATCCTTCTCGAACCGGCTGAAGAACTTAAAACAAGGGTCTCGAAGCCGGCGGGTTGCTCAATCCTGGTCATGGATGACGAGGAGATGATCAGGGATATGGCATCAGCGATGCTCAGTCATCTGGGCTATCAAATCACTACGTGTGCCAATGGTGAGGAGGCAATTTCTCTGTACAAATTGGCCAAGGATGACGGGAAGCCCTTCTCCGCCGTCATAATGGACCTGACCATTCCCGGCGCCATGGGAGGCAAAGAGGCTGCTCAACAGATTCTCGCCTATGATGCTGCAGCGCATTTGATGGTCTCCAGTGGCTATTCGAATGATCCGGTCATGGCAAACCATGAGGAGTACGGTTTTCTTGCCGCTGTCATAAAACCATACAAGGTAAACGATTTAGCTCATGCACTGCATCGTGTCATACAAACCAGAGAGCTCAGTAGCTGATATGAGAGCATCCATGAATGACCGTACAACAGGAAAATTGCCCGATCCCCTCCAGCTGCTGGCGGGACCAGCCGATAAGAGACTCAGTCCTTTCGGAGTGATTGCCCCGTGCGAACCATCATTGTCAAAAGAGCGTTTATTTTTGCCATTCCAGCAGCGATCCTAGTCGTTGCATCCCTCATTCTCCCTCAAATATCTTCACTTTCACCCTCCAGGCATGAACTGTTAGATGTTGCCCCATATCTTGTATCCGCGATCGGAATGTTTCTGGCCTTACACTTCCACCGGGGCAGGCCATTTTTCATTCTGACCATTCTCTTGATCTACTATTGGAGCTATCGCACCTTCCTGGGGAACAGCACAACAGGCCTTACTCGACAGATGTTTATCCAGGCCTTTGCCCTGGTCATACCGTTCAATATTGTCGTTTTTACGATCATGCGCGAGCGTGGCATATTCACCATGGCTGGACGCCTTCGCTTTACTTTTCTGGCACTTCAGGCAGTTATCATGTATTGGCTCTTCCGGCATTATTTCGTCGATTTCGCACCACTGATCACGTACAGATTCGTAAACCTGCATATCCTCGACAGCATTGCCATCCCGCAACTTGCCCTGTCTCTTACAATCAGCTGCTGCATATTCATAGGATTTGCGGCAACCGTTCGGCAGGCACCGATCGACAGCGGTTTTCTCGGATCCCTTCTGGCCTTCTTCATAGCATCCAACTGGATCACCACGCAGAATGTCACCACAGCTTACTGCACGGCCGGCGGACTTATCATAACGCTGAGCATCCTCCAGGATTCTTACAACATGGCCTTTCGCGATGACCTGACCGGGATCCCCTCACGCCGGGCCATGAATGAAAGCCTGCATGGTATCGGGCGCTCCTATGCCATTGCGATGGTCGATATAGATCACTTCAAGAACTTTAACGACACGTATGGCCACGATGTGGGAGACCAAGTCCTGAAACTTGTGGCAAACAAACTAATGGGGGTTGGCGGAGGAGGAAAGGTATACCGTTATGGGGGTGAAGAGTTTACAATACTTTTCCCAGGCTTGAGAGCTTCTGATGCCCTCCCCCATTTGGAGGAGTTGCGCAAGACGATCGCTGACTACCGTCTTGCCATACGCAGCGCCGATCGTCCAAAAGAATCGCGTCAGGGTAAAAAAGCGAGGGGGTCCAGCAGAGGAGAAGCCACTACGACAGTGACCGTAAGCATTGGAGTTGCGGAAAGCGGCGATGAATTGAAGAATGCTGCGGAGGTTATCAAGGCTGCTGACAAGGCCTTATATAAGGCTAAAAACAGGGGAAGGAACCAAGTCTGCCACTGAGAATCAAGACGAGAAAAAGGGGCTGGCGTTTGCCGAAACCCCTAGTTCGTCAGTACCTACTTGCCAATGGTCTTCTGTCCCGGTTTCCATCCAAGCGGGCAGAGGCTTCCAGTCTGCAGCGCCTCAAGAACCCTGAGCGTCTCTTCTACGCTTCGACCGACATCCAGGTTATGGACAACCTGATACTGGACAATCCCCTTGGGATCGATAATGAAAAGGCCTCGTAAGGCAACACCACTCTCCTCGTCAAGCACCCCATATGCACGGGCGGTCTCCTTGTTGAAGTCGGCGAGGAGCGGATACTTAAGAGCTCCCAGGTCTCCACGCTTAATCCAGGCAAGGTGAGACCATTGGCTGTCCGTTGAGGCGCCTACAACCTCGGCATTCAATTTTTTGAACGACCCCAGGGAATCATTGAATCCTTTGATCTCGGTCGGGCATACGAACGTAAAATCCGCAGGATAAAAGAAGAGAACAAGCCACTTCTCCTTGAAATCCTTCAGGCTTAGTTTTTTGAATTCGCTCCCGGCAGCCGTACCAATCACGGCATCAAGGTTGAAGTTGGGAGCAGGACTGCCGACCCTTGCAGGAGCCTTTCCCTTTTCCACCAGGTAGTCATGTCCCTTCACAAGGGGATGTCCTGCCATTTCGTCGGCACGTGCTGTGCCTGCCCCAAGAAAGAACATAATCGCAAAAACCGCTGCAGTTTTGTAGAGTTTACACCTCAACATGGTCTCCTCCTCTGCACTTTTTTCAATAAATCTACGGTGAGATTTTACATGTATTGTACCCACTGAAGTCAGCAATGCAATATAGCTGCTGCCCGGCCTCTTATTTCAGTTGCCATCCGGATACGCTTTCGTGAGAATGAAGATGTTATGGCAATTGTCGGATATCCAGATTGACTGAGACAAAACCCGAGTGTTATGCTTACGACGAAAATCACGCAGGCTCCCTGCAACTACCCGTCATTAATGCGCGAAGCCGCAGATTTCAAAACTTCAGGAAAGGAGATGACCTATGATTCGAATATCGATGGCCTTCATTTTTTTATTACTACTTTCTCTTTCCGGTCCGTCCTTAGCGGCTGAGACGATTGCCCCTCCTGAGAGGCAGACGGTTGTTGTCCCGCCAACCTCTGCTAAACAGGATTATCCTTCGGTTGTGATCTACACACTCTCCACCTGCCCCCATTGTCGGGAGGCAAAGCAATATCTGACGGCTAATAATATCCCTTTCATCAACCGCGAGGTCGATTCAGACGATGCACACATGGCAGAATTGATGAAAATATATGATTCCATGGGGGTGCCTGACCCGAGTCGTGGAGTACCTCTGTTCGTAATTGGCGGGAAAACCAATATAAAAGGTTTCGACAAGGAAAAGCTTGAAAAGGCCCTGAAAGAACTTCCTCTGGAACCGAAAAAGTAACCCAGGAGTTTTAATGCTACCTGGTATGGCGGAGACTACCCAGTATGGGCGTTGCAAAGGATGATGCATACTGGATGGGCATAGCCCTAAATGCTGCACGCAAGGCTGGAGAACGAAAAGAAGTCCCCATCGGTGCGGTCATTGTTCGCGAAGGCAAGGTCCTCGGTTCCGGCTATAACCTCCGGGAGTCGAAGCAGGATCCTGCGGCACATGCCGAACTGATAGCCATCCGGCGTGCTGCACAGCGTACAGGCAGCTGGCGGCTTGCGGGGACAACCATGTATGTGACGCTTGAACCGTGCATCATGTGTATGGGAGCTGCAATCCTTGCGAGAATCGACCGGCTCGTCTTCGGCTGCTTCGATCCCAAGGCTGGCGCAGCCGGGTCACTCTACGATCTCTCCTCTGACGGCCGGCTTAATCACCGGTTTTTAGTAGAAAGCGGAGTGCGTGAAAAGGAGTGTTCCGAGATGTTGAGCTCATTTTTCAGGGATCTGCGCAGACAGAAAAATGCTGGGTGATGGACCGGTTGTGACAGAGAGATCGGCAAATTAATCCAATGGGTTAGCTATTACAGCCAGCCCATTTTTTTGTTTATAATGGCCTTTATACTGTCCGCTCTCTCCAGTCTATCTCACGCAAGGAGATTCAGATGGACAACAAAACACCGATCATCGAGAAAATAAAGAAGCTGCTGGCCCTGGCCAATTCATGCAATGAACATGAGGCTGCACTGGCCGCCAGCCATGCCCAACGGCTGCTGGCAGAACACAACCTGGCGATGGCCGATATCGAGGCCGCACATAAACCGGATAAGGCCGAGAAGGTTGAAACCCCCGTATCCAAGACCTTGCAAAAATGGATGCGGCACCTTAGTGCTGGCGTCAGTACCGCTTTCGACTGTCAGGCTATCCACCATCCCGCTACCGGCAAGATGACCTTTATCGGCGTTGGAGCGGATGTACAGGTCGCCGCCTACACCTTTGCCTTCCTTGACCGAACCTTAAGAAAACTCTGCACCAACTATATGAAGCATCACGTCAGTTCTGCCATTGCCAGTCGCCACCGTGAGCTGATGAGGCAGTCCTATTATCTGGGAGCGGTTTCCACCATAAACACCCGGTTGAGAGAGCAAAAAATCCAGACACCCGTTACCAGCGGAGCACTGGTTCCGGTTAAAGAAGGGTTGATAAGGCAGACCATGAACGAGATTGGCAATCTCAGGACGGTCCGTAGCCGTAAGAGCTACATCAATGCTGATGCCTATACCAAGGGGCAGACCGATGGAAGGCAGGTGGGCATTCACCACGGAATCGGTACCGGAGGGGCAGCGCAGAGAACCATCGGCAAGTAAATCGAAACCACATGCACCGCACCGGTCAAGAAGGGGACATCTGCTATCTGATTATCCGGGTGAGGTACTTGAAATCTTGACGCTGTCTCTCGGGCTGTGTAGGCTATGTATATCTGCTACGAAATACACGAATCGCTGGATGATCTGAGCCCTTAAAACCTGCGTTGAATTTATGAACGGAATAGGTTATAAGAGTGGCTCGAATAAAGTGCATCTTTGACTGCACCATGATGCAAAAAGCAGTGATAATTGATAAGCAACAGCAACACACTGCACCAAGTCTAGAGGTAGCTGACTGATTAGGATAAAAAAGCTGAATGTAGTGTTTAACCAGCACGGAGAGGTGTCCGAGTGGTCGATGGTGCCTGACTCGAAATCAGGTGTACGGCAACGTACCTAGGGTTCGAATCCCTATCTCTCCGCCAACTAAAAATCCAGCAATGTCCGATGTAGTGTGAATGGCCCTGAGAAATCAGGGCTTTTTCTTTTTGAGTTGTCCAGACGTGTCCAGATTACCTCCTTGACATCCGGGGTAACTGGGGGTACTTTTTTCATATAATTACCCCCAAGTAAAAATTACTACCCCCAGCTACATCAGAGAACCCCATGGAAAGGAGGATAACATGGCATTGACAGACGTGAAAGTCCGTAATGCAAAGGCGGGCGAGAAGCAAACCAAGCTATATGATGGTGACGGTTTATATTTACTTGTTACCCCTGCCGGTGGCAAGTGGTGGCGTTTCAAATATCGGTTTGATGGTAAGGAAAAATTGTTAGCTTTGGGGACCTACCCCGAGGTGCACTTAGCCGATGCTAGACAGCGCAGAGATGCTGCTCGTAAGCTTGTCGCCAATAGCGTTGACCCCAATGAAACGAAGAAGGCACAGAAAGCATCAAGGCAAGAGGCAGGGGAAAATAGCTTTGAAGTAGTGGCCAGAGAATGGCACAAGAAGTTTTCTCATACTTGGTCGGACTCTCATTCATTCTGGGTGATGCGACGGCTTGAGCAATATGTTTTCCCTGGCATAGGAGCAAAACCAATTTCCGAGCTAAAAGCGCCTGATGTGCTCAAAGTTTTGCGGAGGATTGAAGAGGTAGCACTTGAAACGGCTCATCGAGTTAAGTTTGTTTTTGGCCAAGTATTCCGCTATGCAGTTGGAACAGGCAGGGCTGAGCGTGACCCGACTACTGATTTAAAAGGAATTCTCCCTCCTCGCAGCCAGAAGCACCATGCAGCAATTACAGAACCGACTGAGGTTGCGGGGTTGCTACGTGCCATAGATGGCTTTAATGGAACTTTTTCAGTTAAGTGTGCGTTACAACTTGCCCCGCTAGTATTTCTCAGACCAGGGGAGCTTAGACAAGCTGAATGGTCAGAGTTCGACCTTGACGCAGCGGAATGGAATGTTCCTATTGAAAGAATGAAACTTAAAAAACGGATCAAGGAAGAACGGAGAGGTGAAAAGCACCTTGTGCCTTTGTCATTGCAGGCTGTGGCAATATTGAAGGACCTCCAACCACTGACAGGCCAAAGTCGTTATGTCTTCCCATGTGCTAGGTCTTTTGCCCGACCGATGAGCAACATGGCAATAAATGCAGCACTTCAGCGCATGGGTTACAAGGGTGAAATGACTGCTCACGGATTTAGGGCAATGGCGAGAACAATTCTTGACGAAGTACTAGAGTGCCGGGTTGAATTAATTGAACACCAGCTTGCACATGCTGTCAGAGATGCCAACGGGAGAGCCTACAATCGAACGACTCACCTTGAAGCACGGAGAGCAATGATGCAGAGATGGGCTGATTTTCTTGATCAGATAAAAGAATCTGCAAAGGTAATTCATATCAATAAAGTCGCTTAGCTGAAAATTGACAAACGGCCAAACCTCAGGCAAATTAAATGTTTGACTGCTTTCAGATTGTCTGATACCATCCAACTCAGATTTATTCATTGTACAAATAGTTAAGCTCCATTGCACAGGGATGTAATAATTTACATGCCTGTTTGCGTTTGGAGCTTTTTTTTGCTTCAGGTGCTCAAGGCATCGGAGGCAGATTATGAGGATGTTGCGCATCAAACAAGTTCTTGAATTAATCCCAGTATCAAAGAGCACCCTATGGCAATGGGTAAAAGAAGGAAAGTTTCCTGTCCCAACGAAATTGAGTTCTCGCTGTACTGTGTGGTTGGAAGAAGATATTTTGAATTTCATAAGTAATGCAGCTGCTCAATCATGAAGAAGCTGAATGAAATACTTGCTGATTCTCGTCGTATAGCATTTCAAGCATGTGAACCTCTGATTAGGTCATCAGAAGTTACGTTAATTTTCGATATAAAGATCAAGACTCTCTATACCATGGCATATCGAAATAAAATTCCAAGCTATAGGATCGATGGCTGGCGCATGTTCAACGTTGATGATCTTGAGGGGATATTTAAACGAAGAAGCCAAGATGAAATGCATGAAATCTTCAAACGTCATTGCAATTAGTGGCAGTAGATTCAGTTGGGCAGTTACATTTGCCGGGAATAATTACGAATCATAAGGCAGAACCATGAAGAGAACAATTAATCAGAAGTTTAGTTTTCGGGGCAGTCTGGCAAATGATATAGCCAAAAAAATGCAATCATCTGCCAAGAAGACCGACCTTGGAGAGATAGTGAATGAGTTCTTGATGTCAGAGTCAGGAAACCTTATTTTGCTCCCAGGAAAAGATAGACTCATAGTTGGCAGGAAATCAGATGTCGGGCAGTATCCGCCAGACTGGTAAACCCTCCTACTAACAGAAGGTCACGAATAAGGGAAATAAGAAGATGGCAGTATATAAGAAATACATTTCAGGTCATGAACTCCCTAAGGTTGGTGACCTTTTTATAGACTACCTGACGATGACGGTAGAATTTCCTGCAACCGATCATGCCCAAATAGTAGCTGGATTCAAGGAAGCCGAAAAGGTTGGGGTAGGCAAAAAAATATATACAAGAGGTTACTATCATAGTTTAAAGCTATCAACGGATTCCCCCGAAGAAGGGAAAGTCATCATTCAGTGCTCACCCATGGAACCAAGCTATCGTTTCTTCCGTATAGAATTCAATCCTGCTCACACTGATCTTGGTAATCTGAAAAAGGATATGGATATCATTCTGCCAGGGGGGTTTGCAAATATGCTGGACTCAGGGATTTTGACTAGGATTGATTTAACCTGTGATGTCACAGACCTTAACATCAATGAAATCATTCCAAAGTATCCCAAGATGAGCACCAAAATGAACTATACGAAAAACGGTTTGATCGAAACAACTTATCTGGGGGCATTTGGCAGCGACAAGCAATTTGTGATCTATGACAAAAATGCTGAGATCATCAAAACCAACAAGAAGAAATATAAGTGGTTCAAAAAAGAAGTGCCCCTTTATGATTTGCTGCGGGTTGAATGCAGGCTCATGAATTTGAATGTTACGCTGAAAGATATGCTGGCTCTTAAAAACCCATTTCACGGATTAAGGCTGCCGGCTTATTTTCAGCCGAAGACGGTAAAGGGTTATGAACCTTTGTGGGATTTTTTTCTGACATCCTGTCGGCATGAAAGTTTGAAAATAGCCCTTTCTCGCCTGAATAAACAAGATAAGGAAAACTATCAAAAGCGTCTGAAGGATGAAGGGATAAATCATTGGTGGAAGCCTGGAAGCCTTTGGAAACGTCTTCCGAAAGCAGTCAACTCCTTAACTGATGTCAAAGGATACTCTCCTCCCGTAATCAAGTTAGCCTGATCTGAGCAGTTCCTCACTCTCCAATCTAAAAAAATACATCTTTCATTACATTCACCCAGCAAGACAACTCGATAATATCAAACAATATCAGGCTGTTGAGTCGTGTTTTT
>JAYSLX010000154.1:0-3554 GCA_043725245.1 Geobacteraceae bacterium
CGAAACGGTATCTGTTGACTGATCAGGATGGCCAGTAGAATCAACTTACGGGTTAAGTTGATTCGGTCAGAATCTCAAGGCCGACAGACTCCTAGAGAAGTTCTACCGGGTTTTCAAGCCGAGACTGACTGCCGAGCGCCTCCGAGAACTCGGAGAAAACAGAGCCAGTGATAACTTTGCACAGAATGTCGAAGCATGCTCGTTGGATTTGGATGAGCGCGGTGAATTCGACCCGGCTGGCATTGAAGATGCCCGCGGTCGGGTTGTTAGGGCTGTAGCCACTCGCCGAGGGCAACCGGCATTCCGCAAGTCGCTATTACAAGCCTACGGCGGTCGCTGTTGTATCAGCGGTTGTGCCGTTCAGGAGGTGCTGGAAGCCGCCCACATCGTGTCGTACCAAGGGGACGCCACCGACCACTTTCAAAATGGGCTGTTGCTCCGTAGCGACCTGCACACCCTGTTCGATTGGCACCTTTTAACCATCGAACCCATTAACCACACCGTCCTCTTGGACGTCAGCCTTCGTGACTCCGAGTATTGGAAGTTCGCTGGGCAACAGATTCGATTACCCGAAAGCCCCGAACAGCACCCAAGCCCGAAAGCATTGGCTCAACATGGGGTCGGAGTGGTGCCATATTGCACAACTGACTGAAAGGCATAAAAGGAAAAAGCAAGGAAAAAGGGGACGGATTTATTTTTCAGCGGAATATGTTGTAGAACCCTAAAAGAGAGAATGGAGGTTAACTTTGCAGGAATTCATCCGGAGAGATGTCGGCTTGCTGGAGGATGGCGCGCAACGTTCCTTCTGGCATATCCCCGGCATGATTGGGAATAGTCGTGTAACGGCTTGTCGCCTCACAGAACCAGATTTCATGACTACCGGCGGCTTGCCGGTCAAATGCGAATCCGAACTGTTTCAAGCGCCGAATGATCTCACGGTAGCGGAAACCGGACAACCTTCCCATCAGGAGCCTACCACCAATGGCAAATCGAAGGAGTCTGCCAGTTCCGGTTCGGAAGCTGGCTGTTTTCGTTCCTTCTGTGCTTCAAGCAGTCGGCGTGCGACATCTCGGGCAATTTCCATGACTTCGGCGATAGTCCGCCCTTGGGCAACCAGCCCCTGCACTTCGTTCGACGTCGCCAGATAGAAACCTTCCGGCAATTTCTCAACATGAATATTGATGATCCGTTCCATGATGTCTCTCCTTGCCGGAAGTATACTTATGCAGAAATTAAAAGCAAGTCGACAAACTAACTATGAGTAAAATAAGGGGAAAGGGACGGGGTTAATTTCATGGAGACAGCAATTTCCAACCACGTCCTAGGTCCGTGACCGGGCATAAAACCCCCCGGCAGGTTAATGGTGACATTCGTGCAATAGTGGACACGATTATCTTCAGTTTGTCAGACAGCAACATAGAGAAATCCCTTTACATAAGCGCATCTATTGGGATAATATTCACCGCTTATTCTGCTCTGTACTAAAGGATTCCATGCCTCAAGAATTAATACGCAACTTTTCCATCATAGCCCACATAGACCATGGCAAATCTACTCTGGCCGATCGCCTGATGGAGTATACCGGTGCACTCACTGCCCGTGAGATGCAAAGCCAGTTCCTTGACAAGATGGACCTGGAGCGGGAGCGTGGTATCACTATCAAGGCCCAGACCGTCCGTCTCTATTACAATGCAGATGACGGCAGGGAGTACATACTCAACCTGATAGACACTCCCGGTCACGTCGATTTTACCTACGAGGTTTCGCGGTCGCTGGCTGCATGCGAAGGCGGCTTGCTTGTGGTTGACGCATCTCAGGGGGTCGAAGCCCAGACCCTTGCCAACGTATACCTTGCTCTTGACAACAACCTTGAAGTTTTCCCTGTTCTCAACAAGATCGACCTCCCTGCAGCCGAGCCGGAGCGTGTGATCCAGGAGATAGAGGATATCATCGGCATCAATGCACACGATGCGGTTCTCGCCAGTGCCAAGGAGGGTATCGGAACCAGGGAGATCCTTGAGGAGATCATCAAAAAAATACCGGCACCAAAGGGGGACTCTGCAGCTCCTCTCAAGGCGCTGCTCTTTGATTCCTGGTATGATCAGTATCAAGGGGTCGTAATACTTGTCAGAATTTTCGACGGTACCTTGAAAAAAGGTGACAAGATCCAGCTTATGTCCACCAATAGTACGTATGAAGCACTCAAGGTAGGTATTTTCGCGCCGGTGATGCGAGAGGTGCCGAGCCTGTCGGTTGGTGAGGTCGGTTTTGTGATCGCAGGTATCAAGGATGTGGCAGATGCCAAAGTCGGTGATACAGTGACGTTGCTTCACCGGCAATGCGAGACCCCTCTGACGGGCTTTAAAGAAGTCAAGCCGATGGTCTTCTCCGGGCTATATCCCATTGATACCAACCAGTACGAGCAGCTGAGGGACGCCCTTGCCAAGTTGAAACTCAACGATTCATCCTTCTCTTTCGAGCCGGAGACTTCTGTTGCGCTCGGCTTTGGTTATCGTTGCGGATTCCTGGGGCTCCTGCATATGGAGATTATCCAGGAACGGCTGGAGCGAGAGTTTAGCCTGGATCTGATAACCACTGCGCCGACGGTTGTTTACAGGGTACACCGGGTTACCGGCGAGGTTGTCACCATTGAGAGCGCCAACCAGTTGCCTGAAGCTCAGCATGTCGCGTTTCTCGAAGAGCCGTTTATTCTCGCCCATATACATGTCCCTAACGAGTTCGTCGGTGGCATCCTGGCCCTCTGTGAGGACAAGCGAGGAGTGCAGCGAGAGATCAAGTATCTTACTCAGACAAGGGTGATGATCATCTACGAGATGCCGCTTAACGAGATAGTTCTCGACTTCTACGACCGCCTCAAGTCGATCTCCAAGGGGTACGCCTCACTGGATTATGAACACCTGGATTATCGGCAGAGCGAGCTTGTCAGAATGAACATTCTTATCAACGGCGAGGTGGTGGACGCCCTCTCTCTGATTATTCACAAGGATAAGTCATACCATCGCGGCCGTGAACTGGTTTCCAAGATGAAAGAGCTGATTCCCCGGCAGATGTTCGAAGTGGCGATCCAGGCTGCCATCGGCAACAAGGTGATAGCCAGGGAGACAGTCAAGGCAATGCGAAAGGATGTTCTGGCAAAGTGCTACGGTGGCGACATCACCCGTAAGCGAAAACTCCTTGAAAAGCAGAAAGAGGGCAAGAAGCGGATGAAAAATGTCGGTAATGTCGAACTTCCCCAGGAAGCCTTTCTGGCGATATTAAAGATCGAAGGCTAATAAAGGAAATAATTGCACATGGAAGATCTAAAGAACTACGGCGCAGAAGAGAAGAAACATCCAGAGGTTAAGAGAAAACATATCGTTCGGGAGTACGCCGAGTCGATCATTATCGCCATTATCCTGGCACTGATCATACGTACCTTTATTGTTCAGGCATTCAAGATACCCTCGGGTTCCATGGAAGACACCCTTGCCATTGGAGACCATATCCTGGTGAACAAGTTCATCTACGGAACCAGACTACCGTTTTCCGACAAG
>JAYSLX010000155.1:0-6698 GCA_043725245.1 Geobacteraceae bacterium
TTGGAGCCACCCTTTGCAACTGCGGCATCGATCCGGTCCTGATAGCTTTTTGAATCCTTAAACTCCAGGAAATCTACGGAAACCATGCCGGCATCGTGCTCGCTAAAGCTCCCCTCGTCGAGGAGGATTTCAAGCCTGGTCCGGGCGGATATCCGAAAATGGAAGAAGCACTTGGTACAAACATTCAAGTTTTTCTCGATATCCTTGGTGATTATCACCTCGCCGCAGTTGGAACACTTGGTCCAGAGCCCTTCAGGGACCTTCACCTTCTTTTCCTCAGCTGCTGCCGCCTGATCTTTTGATTTTTTGAACCACGCCATAGGTATTCTCCTCGCTTAAGGGGGACTCAAATATTTTAGTCGTAATAAACGCGCTTGTTAGCAGAAATCTGGGGGAGAGTCAAGAAATGCCTGTAACGCTATCAATGAATGAATCGCAAAAAGTAAGTGTAATGAGCATTCACATTTCGCATCTTAAATCTAAACGGTCATCATGGCGTTCTTCAAAGCAGCAACCATCTCCGCAAGCTTCCGCTCCAACTCTGAAGAGTGGTTTTCTTCAAACAGCTTTACCAGTGCGCTCCCCACCACCACACCATCAGCCTCGACGGACAATTGGCCTGCCTGCTCAGGCGTTGAGACGCCAAAGCCAACAACTACCGGCAGCTCTGTCCGCTTGCGGATATCCGCTACCCTCTCTGCAACGGAGAGCTCCACCTGCCTGCGTGCCCCTGTCACACCGGTTACCGTGACATAGTAGAGAAAGCCGCTCCCAAGGCTGAATACGCGCTCCATGCGGTCATCGTCCGAGGTCGGTGTCAGGAGGAAAATAGTGTTGAGCCCGACGGCACCGGCCATCTCCCTGAACCCGTAAGCCTCTTCAGGGGGGAGATCCACCAGCAGAACCCCATCAACACCTGCCTTTGACGCATCACGCACGAACCGCTCCGGACCATACTGGAGCACGGGGTTGTAATACCCCATGAGGACCAGCGGCACCTGGGTCGTGTGTCGCACATCAGCCACCATTGCGAGTATCCTCTCCAGGGTGGTACCCGATGAGAGGGCACGCTCAGAGGCAAGCTGTATGG
This sequence comes from Geobacteraceae bacterium, assembly GCA_043725245.1. Taxonomy (GTDB): domain Bacteria; phylum Desulfobacterota; class Desulfuromonadia; order Geobacterales; family DSM-12255; genus Geoanaerobacter. The sequence goes on from JAYSLX010000155.1 coordinate 1,091, forward strand.
TCGGACCGTCTGCCATGGGATCTGAAAATGGGACACCAAGCTCAATGATGTCGGCACCAGCCTCTGCCAAAAGTGGAATCAACCGAGCCGTGGTTTCAAGATCCGGGTCCCCGGCAGTGATAAAGGTTATAAGGGCCTTAGAACCCTTTGTTTTCAAGCCTTCAAAGGTATCTGATATTCTTCCCATGGATCTGCTCCAGATCGTAATTGACAACAAAAAACCCCGGGAGAAACCGTACCCCGGGGAGCTTTGGCCGGTGCTGGATTATAGCAGCATTCCCCGGCCTAATCAATAAAGACGATGTTAAACCTTGTACCCTGACATCTCCTCCTGAAATACCTCGGTCTGCTTTGAAAGGCTCAGTGCCGCCTCATCAAGGACCTTTGTGGCATCCATGTTGATCTGGGTAGAATGCTGTATGTTCTGGACCGCATGCACAATCTGCTCGCTGCCGCGGCGCTGCTCGTCAGTTGACAGCTTGATCTGCTGTATCATGCCGGTAATGCTCTCAGTGGCATGAGCGATGAAATTCCCCACCTTTGACTGCTCCCGTGTGGAACGCCGCACCTCGCTGGTAAGCCCTTTCATCCGCTCGACAGCAATCGTGATAAGGTCACTACCTTTCCCCTGTTCGCTGGTGGCCCTGGCAATCTGACCAACCATTTCAGAGACCTGTTCCATAGCATCACGGATCATCTGGCTCCCCTTGGCCTGCTCCACAGTTGCCCTGGCAATATCGCTCATCCTGTCGGTCGATTTCTGTACTCCGATGACAATCTTATTGAGCGCCTCACCGGATTTTAGCGAGAGCGACTCACCGTTGGCAATGCTCATCTCGGCTATTTCTATGGCGTCCACTGCCCGTCGTGTCTCATCCTGGACCCCTTTGACGACCTCGGAGATCTCCCTTGTCGAACTGCTGGTCCTTTCAGCAAGTTCCTTAATTTCGTCTGCCACCACTGCAAACCCCTTACCGTAGGGGCCTGCCTGGGCCGCAATGATGGCGGCATTCAGAGCCAGCAGGTTGGTCTGTTCGGCAACCTCATCGATAACCTGAAGGATCTTGCCGATGTCATCAGCCTTGGCACAAAGGGACTCGATAGCATCCGAAGTGATACGCGATGCGAGTCTGATCTCGTTAATCCCCAGTATCGTGGCATCAACAGACTGCTTCCCCGATTCCGCATCACTGCGAACCTCGTCGGATATTGACACCGTATCCAGGGCATTGCTCTCAACCTGCTTGATTGAACTGTCCATTTGTGCAATGGAACAGGCAGTGGTGGTGGATGCATCCATAAGATTCTGAACGTTGTTGCCAATCTGCTTGACCGATGCGGCCATCTCGATTATGGATGAGCTCACTTCATCCACTGACTGGGCCAGCGTTTCCACGTTTAATGAAACCTCTTCGATACTGGAAGCCATCTGCAGAATCGATGAGGAGCTCTCTGATGCAGAGATCGAAAGTTTATCAACATTCTCCCCCACACGTTTCACTGAGGAGTTGATCTCCATCACTGCGCTGGATGTAGTAGTTACACCGTTCGCCTGCACTCCGGCGGCAGTTATGACCTGATGTGAAGCATCCGTTATCTTGATCGAGATTTTCTTCAATTCTCCTGTCGATCGGTTGATCTTTACAACCATTTCGCCAAGGTGCTCCACCATGGTATTGAAATCACTGCTCAGCTTGCCGATCTCATCGCCTGAATCTATCTCCACCTTGGCGGTCAAGTCTCCATCTGACCCGAGATACACGGCATGTCCCATCTTCTTGATACGGGTGACTATGTAGCGAGTGGTCAGGATGCCGAGAAGCAGGGCCACGGCTATGGCCACCACTATTGAAACCAGCAACATTACCAGAGTGAAGTGGTGAATAGTGTCGATTTCCTTGTTGGCCTGAGTGATTGAGGTCCCAACGGCCACCATAAGATCATCGACAGCCTCTTTGGCCTTATCGCTGGCAACCACCAAATCTACCTCAATCAGCCGATGAAGTTCCTTTGAGGTAAGTGCAGCGACAGCCGCGGCATCGACTATCCCCGGTCTGGCCTGTTTGAGCAGGTTCGCTTTGAAGGCAATCGACTCATCGGCAACTGCCTCAAACTGCTGCCACGACTGCAATACGGCAACTGTCCGCTTCTCGATTTCGCTCCCCTTGAGTGCAGGTTTGATTCCAACCTTCTTGTTCCCTTTGAGGATCAGGGAGCACTGACTCTTGAAGAGGTCTCGCTTCATCCTGTAGTCCTCGGAATACTCTTCGAACTTCTCCTTGTTGTTATGGACAAAGGCTGCCTGGAGCAGAAATATGCGGCATTCCTTCTGGGTGACCCCCATCAGCAGGACCAGTTTCTGTTGACTGGCCAGGTTCTGCAGGATATCCTGGGTCCGGTTTCCGACCTTATTCATGCTAATGGCGCCAAATAGGCCGGTGAACCCGACTATGAGCGCCATGATCAGAAACGATCCGATAAGTCTCTGCCCGAGTTTGATCTTCTTCATCATGTGATGTTCCGTCCACCTTTACAAAGGTTAGTGAAATTACTGATCCTGCTTAATGGTTAAGGAAACCGAATTCATCCTTGTAATAATCTAGGAGTTTCTTCACCTTGGCAGATGGCTTCCCCTTGGTTATCACGATAAACTCGCTCTCAAGCAGGGGGGTCTCAGGCACTCTGACCAATGCGGATATTAAGCCATGAGGACCAATCCCGATTGCACCCGGGGTTTTGTCGATGATATCCCTGATGTTAAAGTAATCGGTTGCAGGAAATGCCTTGGACGTCACCGGTTCTCCATCCATAATCATGTGCGTAAAGAGCGCATTCTGTCCCGGAGTCCCTTTCCCCCAGACCACGACGATCTCACCATCATCACCGCCGAGCTCCCTCCAGTTGGTAATCATTCCGGTAAAAATATCTTTAAGCTGCTTCTTGCTGAGTTTTTTTACCTCGTTGTAGCTATGGAGGAACACCACTGTCCGGTTCTTACCCATGACTATTGATTCAAGAGTTGACGGATCAATAGTCACCCCTTCCTTTGCCGCCCCCTTGATCATATCCTGCAAGGGAACAGCGGCAGTCGCAATATCCGCCAGACCCTTCTCAAGGGCGATCAGCCCCTTCACCGGCGTACTGGAGGTAACCACCAGTCGGTCACCAGTTGCTTTTTCAAAACTTTCTTTTATCGATAAGAAGATCGCTGAGGTCGCTGCTCCACCACCATCAACCCTGATCTCCTCTGCCGAAGCCCAGGATCCAATAAGCATGACGGCAGAGAATAAGATTATTTTTATATAGTTATGCATATAATCCTCCTTTGAAATCACAAACGAACCGTATTATCGAGATGATTCATCGAGCATCCAGTTCATGAGGTCAACGGAGGCTTTGATTTCCTGCTTGTTCATGTTGGAATCGGGCTTTCGCATCATCTTGACACCATATGCCCTGGTTGCATTCCGGTCGAACGGCTGCCCCGAGATAGGCGCAACGCCGGTGTTAATGGAAACGACGGTCCGCTCCATGGTGTGGCACTTGATGCACTTCACCTTCACAATCTCCCAGGCCCCTTTATACTGAGGCGGAAAGCTCGACGGGTCATAGGTCAACTTGTCTCCGTTCCCCATTGTCTTTAAGGCGGCGAAGCAGGGGAGCACCATAAAAGAAAGGATTACTGCACTGCAAAGCATCTGTCGAAATATCATCATAGTCTCCATTGGGCATTAATAACTGAATGATATACCAAGATTGGCAATTTTATTGTCGTTGACTGATGGCATAACATAGTCCTCCCACCTGTACTCCAGTACCACGCGAATGTTCTGGAGAGGTGAATAGGCCAGATAAGGGATGTAGATGTTCCGTTCGCTCACGTGTGTCTGGTCGAAAACATACTCGTACCGAAAAGCTGCCATCAGATTCGTATCGAACATGTACTCTGCTTCGGTGGCAACTGCTACGGAATTTATAGCGCTCTTGGGTGCCTGCAGATAATATGGATTGGTATCCCTACCTATGACACCACTTGCACGAATTCGTAACTTTTTGTAGAGAATATCCAGATCCATGCCGATCCTGTAGTAATTGTTGAAGTTCTGTGCAATACCAGTGACGATGTTCGCATTGCGCCCGTTATAGCCGTACAACCCCATCGTAACCGAAAGATAATCCCATATACTGTCGCTGTCAAAGTCGATTTCCGGCTCGTTCCCCAGGAAATCCGCCCCACCGAACCTGTAGGATAGGTGGCCATACCCTTCCTTATCCTGCTGTCCCTTGCGATTCACAATGCCAGCTGCGACAAAAAGGCGCTTTGTAAGCAGAGCATTGGCTTCTGCCGCATCCTCGGAAGCATCAATACTGTACGGGGAATCCCCGACCGTATACACATGGGGGGCAAACGATGAAACGGAAATCTTGTTCGAAGACTTCCAGAGGCTCAGTTTGGGGCGCATCCGGCCAATTTTAAGATTGATCGGCGTATCCAATGTATGGCGCCACACAAGAAAAAGTTCGGTCAGGTCGCTATTATTGTTCTTGGGTACATTCGGATTATTGATGAGTGAATTGCCGGTACTCGGGTTGTAGTTTCCTTCGCTGTATAACGTGTAGGTGGCATAGAAACCGGCCTTTTCCCTAAAATTTCCACCTGATTGGAGGACAATGGCACGAGAGGAAAAATCCAGATCATCGTTCTTGGCTGCGTTACTGGTATAACTCGCATTAAGGATTGCGGTAACTGACAGAGGCAGATGTACGGGTATCGCCGACAATAATAGCCCTTCATTCTTCAGGTCAGAGGATGCCTTGCCTCCCTCATTCGACAATGCCTCTTCCGCATGGAATGACTTGAGTCCCTCCATAAGCAGCGGGTCGCCACCTTGACCGAGAATTGGTGCCTGAGCCGGTTTTTGAGCCTTTTGCTTGGCATTGGAGTACACATAACCATTCTTGAGAAAAACCTCGCCATACTCATTCAGCTCAGGATAAATGGTATGACAAGTGGTGCACTCTGCCTTGTGCTCACGGGTGAATGCCGCAATAGCGTGCGCAGTGCCGGAATAAATCCAGCAAACAAGAACAGCGGTACATAACAAACTGAATGTCATTCTTCCCGGCATAGAGACCTTTTAACTCTAAACGTTATGTTACGCGATCTGAGAGATTTACTTTATTGTCCGGCATCTGTGTAGTGCTGCCACTCACCGACGATCATTACTTCTTTGACTGCTTATGGCACTCATTGCACTTGAGCGGACCAGCCATAATCCCTTCGTGGCATCCCCTGCAGACCTTGTGAGCCCACTCCTTGCCGAGCCCCTTGATCTTCCCCCCCTTGCGGTCGTGGCAGGTTTTGCAATTGATGTGGCCATCCGCATGTTGTTTATGGTTGAAGGTCACATCTCCGCTTTTGTTGGGGAATACATGGATGTCATGTGCAACATCGTCAGCTGTAGCTGCTGTGATGGAGAGCATGAGAAATAGCAGCATGAATAACAGACAGTGAAGTGGTTGCGCTTTTTGAGACAAGGGTATAAGCAATGAACCGACCTACATTGAGAGGAGAGTTCATATGCCACATCATCGTACACGTCACAGC
>JAYSLX010000156.1:0-22082 GCA_043725245.1 Geobacteraceae bacterium
CCCCCCCTGCCTTGATTTGCACCGCTCTGCACTCCGCGTGTGGTCTCCTTTGACCACTCGTAAAGCGGCAGAAGAGAAACGGCTGCAGATGAGAGAAAGAAAACGAGGACGACAATGTTGATTGAAAACTGGTTCAATAGCCGGAACCCAGGATTGCCCCGCTCCACTACAATGATCCCTGCTGTACGGAAAAGTGCATATCCCCCTATTGCAAGACAGGTATAGAAGCAGACCTGCCAGTGCATGTTAAAGAACTGAAATGCCAGCACAAGAGCAGTAGCCAGGGCATATATAATCCGACGGTCCCTAAACGAGCGTTCAATAAAATAGAACGCCCAAGGTGCAAAGCTGATTGTGGCAATTTTCTGCACATGCCCGGCATTTATAAGTGATGCGTTTTCTGGAGCAATCGCAAATATAAGTCCGGCAAGTATTCCACCCATACGGCTGACGCCAATGAGTCTGCAGTAAAGGTATGCGCCTGCCCCTCCGACAAAAAGATGAAACACTATGAAACATGAAATGTTCGCAGGCTCAGGAAGGAGCCAGAAGAGAAAACTCCGATATATCAGCAGTTGAAGGGCGATTGACCCCCCTGAGTCGGTTGCGCCGCTGTTGATATAAAGGTTCCATCCGGGAGAAAGATCAAGGCTGAACAGATCCAGGAAGCTTATTTCCTTGTAATGCTTGACCATCCAGTAAAACTCGCTGGTAATGTCAGGTGCTCGGATAATCTGGTCGGTAAAGATTATTTTTGAAAAGTAACACACCAGAATAGCCAGCAATGCAGAGAGCGCCAGCAGGTCTTTCTTACGTTCTGTCATATATTGATTCTCCGGCAAAAGGGAGGGAGGAAACCCAGCCTCGCTACAATGAATTTATCGATGAGGTTGCACTGTTTTCAAATAGAAGCATGAAAGTTGTTCTGCAAATCTTTCCCAGGAAAATTGATCCAGCAGGTAACTTCGTCCGGCAGCCCCTATTTCCTGTCTTTTCAGAGGGTCGAGCAGGAGTCCGGACAGATCATCTGCCATATCCTGCCAACTGTCCGGGTTGCAGAGCACGCCTGAAACCCCCGGCTTTATGTACTCCGCAAGCTGCCCCACGGAATCCGCAACAACGGGAATTCCCGCCCGGAGCAGTTCAGTAAGCTTGGCAGGACATTTGGAGCGATTTATGAGAGTATCGCTGAACGGATATACGGCAACATCGCCAGCAGCAAGATAGGACGGAATATCCTCAGGCTCCAGCCATCCCCCCATGACGAGCGCCGGAGCAAACCCTAACTCCACCCCCTTTGCAAGGAGCAGTTCCTCTTCATTATTACGCCCCTTGCCTACGACCAGAAAACGGACATTGGGTACGCGGCGAAATATCTCAGCAAACAGGAAATGCAGCTTTTCCTGGCTGAACTCGAAAAAGCGGGTATAGAGCAGGAGCACCGGCGCATTGGGAGGGATTCGGAGGCGCTGCCGTACGGCCTGACCATCACCGATGGGGAGATCCTCAACACAGTTCGGCAGATACAGCAACCTTTTGTGGGGGATACCCATCCCCCAGCCCTTTGTCTGCAGGGTTCTGCTTGCAACCGTAACCCCTCTGGCCTGAAGCGGGATCCACTCCTCCTGAAATTGGAACAGCGCTCTTTCGGTTGGAGAGTAAGAGTGCAGGTCGTTCATGCCGCCGCGACCTTCCCAGTCGTCCATATCCACGAATAAATGAGGCTGCCGGATTCCCATACGGCGAAACATTACCAGAATCATGGCGGCAAGCCCGCCATACCCTTTCGGTTTGAACAGGTGTACAATATCGGGCTTTTCATCCATTGCAGCCCTGTACATCCGCCATGCAAGGACCGGAGCAGCCATAGCACCTGAAGCCCTTGCAAGCTCAACATTTCTTATGCAGACACCCCTTACAATCTCACATTTCCCCGAATCCTCCGGGTTGGTGTAGGGGGGAGCCACAATGCTCAGATGATGCCCGAGCCGCTGAAGGGAGTCGGCAAGCGGGAGCATGCGGGCGATCATGGTTCCCTTGGGGCGAATCCCGAAAGGGGAAAGAAATACAATATTCAAAGGGCGTTCAGACATCACATCGCCCCATTCTTCCTGTTCTAAAATCACGGAAACCTTTAAGAATCATCCTGAGCTTCTCTATTTTTTGGGGTTCGCAGCAGACAACCCTGCCAATTTCCAGAAAAAACCTTAACCGGTCCCTTTGACAGTATCCTGAAAAACTTTCCGAATAAAGCTTCCAGACAAACATACGGTTACGGGTCTTGTAATATGCCCTGACGGGATGATGGCTGGTCACGCGCCACCCCGGAAACCCGACTTTATAACCTACAGCATGGTAGAGCAGCGCACGATTGTCGCGTACGATGGTGAACCCCTGTTTACGCAGTCTCAGACAGTATTCCACATCTACAAAATCGATAAAGAAGTCTTCCCGGAATCCTCCGGCTGCCATGTAGGAAGAGAGTTTGATCAGACTTCCGGAGGTCATGGCGACTCCTACCTCCTCTACGGATTCCTTAATTGCCGGAAGCTTACCTTCGCGGGTCACAAGAAACGGAACCACCATCGCCACCGGGTCGCCTCCGGATGCCATGCAATCACGGAGAGTTCCAACCATACCTGACTCTGCACGGCTGTCCTGATCCATTGTTAACAGAAAACGGAATCCTTCGTTAACTGCTCTTGCTGCTGCAAAGTTCAAGGCGGCAGCCACCCCAAGATTTTCCTGATTTGCGTGGTAGCTGATTCTTTCGTCACCCGCAAACGCAGCAATCATTGAGTCAGACGGACAGGGGGAGTTGTCCACCAGATAAAGACGGGCAAGTTCCCCAAGGTAAGACCGGATATTTACCACAACATCCTGTGTCGGATGGTAAAGCACCACAACAGCTGCTATCTTGTTATTGCAGTCGGGATTCACGGAAAGAGATACCCAGCCAGATCAGCAGTGAATGGGAATGCATCTCCATCGTCAAGATATCCGGGGGTCCGGCTCTTTCCGGCAAGTCCGCACGATGGATCCGCTGCAGCTCTTTCGGTATTAATGGTTATCTGAGCAGCCAATGATTCGGGGGTGCAATCTGCAAGAGAGACAATGTTATCATGCCAGAGGGAGAGATCCTTGGAAGCAAAGCCATTGGTAACAGTGAGAAGCCCGAAATGGGCCATCTCAAGCGGTGGATAACTCGGATGCGGCGATACCATCAACGAAACTCCGACAGAAGCTTCGCGCATAAGGCGTGCATAGTCGGCCAGATCGAGTTTTCCCGCAGAACGAAGAATTATTCCGCCACCAAGCTGAATATCAGGATGCTGTTCTCCCACAGAAACGATCTCCCACTCTGCGGCCCTGCTGTACGTGGCTGCCCAGCGTTTCAGGCCTTCCGACAGAAGCGGAAAAGCGTTACGTGCTGTTGAAGGGCGCCCGTACACCAGAATAAGTTTCCGTTTACAGGATGTCTGCTGATTCTGAAGCAACTCCCTCAAAATGCGGTTAAGTTTAGGCTCGAAACAGTATGTTTTCTCGAAAGGATACCCTCGGTCCACGAAATAATCGCGCAGAAACGAGCTGTTGAAGACCGCGGCCTGGGGGAGTGAAGATCGATAAGTGCTCTCGCTCAATAGCTGTTCGGTAGAGTAAGGGTAAAAGCCGGGCTCATAATCCTGAACAAGGTAGCAGAGTCTCGATGGTGGTTGGGAAAAGAGGTCTGCCACCCCCTGAACAGCCCGCTGGACCATATAGGCAGTTGTCCATTGTGTTGCTACAAAGATATCGCCGGGGGTGACCGGGAGTGTGGCCCCGCAGCGCAATCTAAAGGGGAGGATCTGGCGGGTGAAGTCCGGATCATCCTGCCAGGATACGGTTCTATACCCTTCAAAACCCTCGCAGTCATGTCTGGCGGGGTCATATTCCGTGAGAATTATTCGTGTCGCAACATCTTCGCCAAGCTCACGGGAGAGCCTCCGGAAAAACTGCAGAGCCGTAGCTATCCCGCCAAAAATGTGGGCGCGGTTTATGGTGGGCAGCACAAGATTGATACGCCGGAAGCCGTGAGCACTCCTGCGAGGCACAACAGGAACCAGCAGACCGAAGGCACGATTGGAAAGATGATACTGAACCTTCCGGACTATCCCTTGGGTCAGCCTGTTTTTTCTTATAACTGTTAAAAGATTACTCGTCATTTTAAATACAAGGTCCGTTTCCTTGCCGGCGTATTACCTCAATTTCAGGGGGTTCCGCCAGCATTTATCTGCCGGGTCAAACACCTTAACAACACGTGCAGGGCTTCCCACCGCAATCGACCATCTTGGTATCTCGCCGTTAACAACCGAATTTGAACCGATTATCGAACCTTCCCCGATAATTGAGCCGGGCAATATCGAAACAAATTCACCGATCCAGACGTTATCGCCGATCACAACCTTCTGATCAGCCGTAAGCTCTCTTTCTGCCGGAGGTATATCAGGTGAAGTCTGATCCTGGCCCCGATATGCCCCATGATTATGGTCTGAGATAAATATCTTGCTCGCCATCAGCACGTTATTGCCGATCTCAATATAATTGGTAGCCCCGATATGGATAAAGTCATTCATTGAAACATTGTCCTTGATGACAATTCGCGGGGTAAACTGCTGGTCTCTGAATTTTGTCACCGCTTCAAGCTTCAAAAAATCTCCGGCAATGAAATTCTTGCCGATTGAGATGTACGAAAGGCCGCTTATGACGGCATTAGGCTTGATTGAGATATTTTCAGCCCCTGACAGTTTGCGTGCAATGCAATAATTGAACATACGGCGCACTACCCTGTTGTACATGGCCCGCAGGGTAAGAAGTGCCCCGTTTTCACGGTAAAGCCGCATGATACTCATCAGCACGTTTCTATTTCCTTTCTATCAGTCGTTTTCATAAGTCTTCACATTATCAGGAACGAATCAATCGTCTTCATACTTTTCTTGCCACAACAATATACTCAAGCCCTCCCTTTGATTTGACAAACTCAACAATTGAGAGCGTCGAATCAACCTCCGTCGTCACATACCGCATGAATTTCCTCAGAGAGTTTACCGAGAACACATGGTAGTGGGTGTCGGTAAATTGCTCATCACAGAACTTCTGCAACATCGCCGCCTTTTCATTCGGCGTAAGTGCAGGGTATCCCAGATCTTTTCGTATCGTAACGAGTGAGATGCTTAAGTACTCATCATAATGTTCCCTATTCTTTACATGAAACAGCTCCCTCTGCCCGGTGCAACAGAGATTGTAGTCTTCGGCCAGGTGTTCGACTGTTGTAATTCGACGACCCCGGTCAAAGGACTTTACGCTGATTGGTACGGAAAAAAACAGTATGCCCTTAGGCTTCAGGACCCTGCTCCAGTTTAATAATGCTCCAATCGGATCAGGCGAATGCTCGAGAACATGGTTGGCAATGACAAAATCCTGCGATCCGGAGGCGATGGTAGAGAGGGTAAACCCATCATCGATATAATCGACCTCCACAATTTCATCCAGAATCAGTTGCGAATGCTTGGCCGCGCTATCCTGTTTTGAGATGTAATCAACATACCTGACCTTCGCATGTGAAAGAACTGGCAGCGGATGATCCAACGCTCCGATCTCAATGCCTTCGCCACGCAGATATCGTTCTGCTGACCGGCGGCGAGCGACATAGGAGGGGAAAACCCCGGAATCCTTAACGACTTGCTTTAGTTTTTTTATGTACATTTTCAGGGAAGTCATGCTTGTCACAATCTTTTTTTCAAGAATCTACGCCAGTAGTTTTTTGAGATTTTTCATAAAGATGATGAGCCACGCCGGGCACCACGCCAGCGCCGCCAAGAGCAGTTTTTCCTTCATTCTGAGTCCCGAATTGTACAGGAAGTGAATAACCCTGTCCGCCTTGAGCGTCAGTTTGCCCAGTTTTATTTGAATGAGCGCCGGAACAATAACAATATATACATTACGCGTTTTGATGTTGGCAGTAATCTCCCGGGAAAACCCGATCTCACAGGCATAATCCATGATCTTTCCAAACTCTTCAATGAATGTCCTAAATATATTATAACCTCCGGTGTTCCCTGCCCGAAATTTGACCAGGGTTTCCGGCACGATACAACACCTCCCGCTGCGCATTACGTTCAAGACAGGATAGCAGTGTGCGAAACCGGTCCCGATGTGTGTTAGGCACGCGTTATGATACTTCAGGAACTCTTCCCGCCTCACACAGATCGAGGAGACAAACGTAATCCACGAAGCCAGGCTGTACAGAGTCTGGTCTGCGTCACCACACTCAAAGCTGCGCAAAGTTGGCCCGGATTGATTCCGCATTTCACTGTCATAACTCATGGCATTAAGGTAGATCAGGCCAAAACCTTTGTTCAGCAACGGTAAAACATGATCGAGCGCCCTCGTCTCCAATTGATCATCGTCGCCCAATAGCCAGCAATAGTCTCCGCTTGCAATTTCGATAGTCTTTAGAATATTTCTGTCCGGCCCCATATTTTCAGGCCAGCGGAAACAGGTGAAGTCCGGAAACAAAGGTCGGAACTCGTCAATCACATTCTGTGTTTCGTCTGAGGAATTGTTATCGCATACAACAATTTCAACGCCAGGACACAGCTGTCCTGCAATGCTCAGTAGTGCTTCGCGCAACAAAGATGCGCGGTTATAAGTCGGAATACATAGTGACAGTTTTACGGACATATGCGTTACGCTCAAACGGCGACAGATTCAACATGCCAGGTCTTTCGGCAACGGCACCAGATCAGGTACGCTGCCGGTAACCCGACCATGAGACTCACCAGTAGAAAACCTGCGGTAACTCCAAGAGAAGAATACTTCATGCCGAGATACCAGGTGGTCACCCCCTGGATGCCTGCAATAACAAGAGATAGTACCATGAATGGGTCCTTTTTGTGCGCACGCAGATATACTGCAAATCCGGAGACAAGGGTGTTGACACACGCTGCGGCAAGCAGGAGCATCACCTGGCCGGAAGGTATAAAGCGGCTTCCCAAGGGATGGTACGCCTGCAGCAGCGCTATAGCCGCCCATCCAGCAGTTGCGCCAAACACAACCACTCCAAACGACTGCCAGAAAACCCGGTAAAAAATATTGTCAAGACCCTGCCAGTCCTTTACGGCAACTAGTTTCCCCATCACCGGGCTTTTTGCCTGCTGCCAGGCATAGGCGGCCCCCAGAAGAGCTGTCGTAGCACTCAGGGTAATCCCCATCTGTCCCGCAACAACAGCTCCATGGTAATGAAAAAGAACCGGAGTGAACATCTGGAAAATGAAATACCCCGATGCCCAGGAGAGCGCAATCTTCCACTGCATAGGCCAGATTTCACGACGCCAGCTGATTTCTCCGGTGACGCCAGATGAGTGACGTACATTTCGGGTGATGCCATGTCTGACGATTCTGACAAGTTCCCATTTGCGCCGGAGGAGGAACCACCAGGCCATGACAGCATTGCCACAGGTCACCGTAAAAACCGCATACAGACCGCCTCCCAGGAGTAGGACCAGCCATGAGGCGCAGGTACCGACAACTGCACCAAACATTTCGCGCTGGTTAACGGTCGCCACATCGCCACTCCCCAGGATCACCGCAAAGAACGGCACCGTCAGAAGGTTAACGGCAGTCCCCATGACGGCAAGAATCCAGGGAATACGCCACGCAAAATCCGGAACAACCGCCTGCTTCTGGCCAAGAAACAAGAGGCCACAGGGTATTACAGCCAACATCAGCAGAAGTGCAATTCCCCCGTACCATCTGACAGATTTGCATAACAGCCCGGTAAGTTTTTCTCGACAGACAGGGTCCCCATCATATGCGCCACTGGATGACCAGGAAAGGAATGCTGATTCATGACTGGCAAACTGTGCAATCACTGTTGTAAGGCCCAGCTCGAAAAAAATCTGAAGGGCCAGCAGGCTGCTGAAGGTATAATAATATCCCTGCTGCTCTTTTGACATACGGGTTGCAACCATCAGAATCGTCAACGGCCCGGCAGCAAGACCCCACACCCTGGTCAGCACTCCGTACCCGACCGCCCTGTCCACCCCCAGAATCCTCAGGATAGCTAACGCCATCACTTTCCACACGGCATAGCCACAACCCACCCTTGTCGAGCTAATCCATAAGGCCAGACTTTCGGTTTGTAAGAGCAGTCAGCTTTCCATTTATCCACCTCTTCGCGCCAGTCGGGACCTGTTGTCCCCATGAAGTCATCCTTGGTGAACTGCCGGAAGCCGAAGATCAGCGAAACAGAAACAATTGCTATCGAAAGGTATTTGACAACTGGATTTTTTGAGACAAAGCTCCTGTCCACAAGCAGCACGAAAAGGATAACACTTGAGGCGAATACATACCTCCCCCCCAGTTTGTTCATAAGCGCAAACTTGCAGGTCAAAGCAAATAATATGATAAAAGCGACTATCAAATACCGATGATCGACTGATTTACGGACATCAATGATAATCAGAAGGGAGAAGATAAGTAATGCGGATATAAAGATTACTGGGAATAAAGCCTCTGCTGACTGAGGGATAAGGGGATAGCGCTCAAGATAAGCGAAGAAATTGACATACATCTGATCCGTCGGATAGCCAAGAAAAGGCCATATGAACTGCTTATGGGCATAATGCATCAGCGGCAGGAAACCGCCACTGGTCCGCATGGCAAGATGTGAATTGTGTGTAAAAACAGAATAGAGGACTGAAGTCCCTTGCAGAGCCGAACAAGATAAAACAATTGCGGCCTGAATCCGGTGCTCGGTTATCCTGCTACGGAAGGCCCGTATTATATAAAGGGGGAGGAAAAAGCAGGGCGTAATGCCATTGAGACAACCAATGCCCAGCAAAGTCCGATACCATATTTTTTTACTTTTTTTCAGTTTTTCGACGTTTTCCAGAAAAATAAGAAAAACCCCGATACACATCCAGTATTGCAGGCAGGCTGTAGTCAACCAGACTTCAGCCTGCGGCAAAGTCAGTAGAGAGGCACATACAATCAGCTTTTTTTGATATGTATTCCAGAAATCAGAGTTTCCAAAGGCAACAATTGAAATTACAATCATTTGAAACAGAAATGAAATTGTGAGCGTTACAAAAGGAGCATAATAAATATTCATTATAGAGAGAAATGCGGCTGTTACGTTAAGCAGCAGGGATATATATCCAATATTGTACGTATAGTAAGCCCAAAGTCCGTCCCTGATAGTTAACCCAAAAACGACAACTCCTTCTTCAGCCCAGAATCTTGGACTGCTAAAAAAAAGTGGGAACCTCCAGACAGTAATTACTGCTGCTGCCACCATTAATGCAATGCTGTATTTATATCTGGCAAAATAAGATGCCTCAGAGTGCTCCATTGCTATATCCCTATCAAAGAAAATGATTCAACAAATTCAGTTTGCCGCAATTCTTGGTTCAAACTAGAAATTAATTCGCTCCTTTTCAATAACAAGCGGTCTATTTTGTACCTGAGTATGGATAGATCCAATATATTCCCCTATAATGCCTATGAAAAATAGCTGTACTGAAGAAAAGAAAAACAGGCCGATAACCACTGGTGCCATTCCCATAGAAAACCAGTTCCAGAAAACCAGTTTGGCAACCAGGTAACCGACCGCAACAACAAGGCTGACGGCAGAGAGCAAAAACCCCAGCATGGTTGCCAGTCGGAGGGGAACTTTAGAGTGGTTGGTGATACCAAGCATGGCGAGATCATACAGCTTATAAAAATTGCTCTTGGTAAGCCCCTTCCGGCGTGTCGGTTGGGTATACTCGATAATCGCCTTATCAAATCCAATCTCTGAGATCAGTCCACGTAAATATGGATAGGGATCACCGATTTCATGCAACACTTCAATAATCTTTTTGTCATAGAGGCCAAACCCGGTATTGTTTTTCGTCAGCTCTATTTCAGAAAGTCTTCCGATAAGATTGTAGTACATTTTCCGAATTGCAAACATGGTTGCCGATTCTTCACTTTGCGTCTTTACTCCGAGTACTATTTTATACCCCTCCTCCCATTTACGTATCAGATCCGGAACCATCTCTGGCGGATCCTGCAGATCGGCAACCAGATAGATAACAGCATCTCCCCCAGCCTGAAGCAAGCCGTAATATGGTGACCTTATATATCCAAAGTTTCTGCTATTGACGATAATTTTTATGTTCTTATCGTTACGGGCTATGTTTTTTAACGTTTCGACAGTTGCGTCTGTTGAGGCGTTGTCAATGAAAATATGTTCGTACTGGTAACCATCAAGTGATTCAAACACTTTCTTGATTCGAAGATAGACCTCTTCTACATTTTCTTCTTCGTTGTAACAGGGGGTAACAATGCTGACTAACGGCATGGACGGATTCTCCCAGTGAGACGAGTTATCCCGAACAGGGCACCTCGTCTGTTTATTCATAAACTGTTACCTTGTTGGGTCCAAATTCTTGTTTCAGCTACTCCTCCCACAGAATGGGAGAAGTCATCTTTAATGGCAATCATTCCAAAGGTTACGAGCAGATAGCCCCCGCAAAGCTGTACTAATGATCTGCCGTAACTTACTGTCATTCTTTACATCATGCCATGATAGTAAGCGTTTCAATCATGTTCTTGTGTTTTTCCCCGTGCAGGAAAAAGAAATTAGTTTCAGTCGTCTGGTCGTCCATTATCTCGAATCTGACCAATTCATTCTCACTGGCTGTATAACAGAGGTAGCCTTCACTGCGAAAAAGATCAATGACATCATTCGGATGGTAGTCAAATTTTGCAGCCCACTTCCTGAGCAACTCCACAAATACTACGGGCTTGTTCTTACGTATCGATTCCAAGCCTCCCTTGAAAACGAGGAGTTCGGCTCCTTCAACATCGCATTTGATAAAATCGATGCTGATATTTCTTTCTGCAACGAAGTCATCGAGTCTTCTGACCAGACATTTTACAGACTGGACGCCCGCGGCATCGGTAAGATTTGCAATCGAAGCATTGCCAGAACCTTCCGGATCATAATAAAAGTTTAATTCCTGCTCGGCATCTGAAAACCCAAAGTTAAACAATTGAATATTGTTTAGCCCATTAAGAGCAATGTTTCCCTTAAGATATCCGAATGTACGAGGAAGAGGCTCGAAGGTGTACAATTGAGAATCAGAGCAAACTTTAGCCAACAGTAGTGAATACCAGCCAAAGTTGCCTCCTATGTCAAGAATGCTTTTACAGCCCTTAGCAAGACGAATAATCATGTCGCTATCTGTTTTTTCATAATAGTCAAAATTGAGCGTTTCAATCGCTGCAATTCTACGATCATAAGGATCACATATCATTTTCACGTTATACTCTCTGCTCGTCATGATGACTTGATTATCTGTTATTTCTATTTTTACAATATCGGTCGTGCGGATAAAATCTGCGTATTCAAAAAGAGCCTTATGGCAGTCATGCATCTGTACGATGTAATCCGGCTTAGATATTTGACCAATTTTATATGATTCTTTCAGTTTAGTTATTCCCATGGTTCAAAACTCCTTATAGTTTTTGTGAATCCTTCAGTCAACCCGGTTGTAGGTTCCCAGCCTAAGCTCTTCACCTTAGAGATATCCGGACAAATCCTGTTTACGGGGCTTTTAAGGTATGAACTCTCTTCAGGCATATCAAGTTTTTGTACCGAGAGCTTACGTTCAGGAAACAGCGATACCAATAGTCCCGCCAAATCAATAATACTTATCTCTCCATTGCTGTTGCCAATATTGTATGCTTGGCTTGAGATTCCATTAAATAGAACTGTAAAAAAACCAGCTATGGCATCGGCCAGATAACAAAACGCCCTGACAGCCGAACCATCGCTTTTCATGAAAATATTTCTTCCTGCTACGATATCAGAAACGAAGTCAGCAAAAACTCTCCCGTCGGAAAGGTCCATGCCGGGTCCATATGTGTGAAACGGGCGCACGATCACGAAAGGCACACCAAATTGATGTTGCCAGCAAACACCCATGTTTTCGCCCATCCTTTTGCTTTCAGCATAGCAGGACCGAACATCGAGAGGGTCGAGATGTCCGTAGGATTTTTCACTTGTCAACCCACCGGAAACGTTCCCATAGACTTCGCCGCTGCTGAAAAACATGAACTTCTGGGAGTTCTTGAGTCGAGCCAGCTCAAGCAAGCGGTAGGTACCAAAAATATTGGCGGATAACGTTCCTACCGGATCAACTCCATAATATTTGGGGCTTGCCTGGCTGGCTGCATGGATTATGTAATCAACGGGACCATTAACCTGAAGAGGTTCGCAGACATCCTGAACTAATAGTTTCAGGTCGCTTCTCCCCCGGTGTACGGCAAACCGTTCATCAGCCTTATTGCCGTTCCTCACAAGTCCGATGACTTTTATGGGGTTTTCAACTGTCACATGCTCATTCAACCAGAGTAGTACTTCAACCATGTAGGCAGGCAAAAAGCCCGACGCACCGGTAATGAGTATAACCTTTCCAGCCAATTCGGACCATGGAAGCGGTTGGCTGGCGATCAAACTCATGTCCTGCTCAACTATGGGGTGCCTTTGCATTCAATCTTCCACTCTCTTAACAATCATCTCTCGCCTGAACTCCTCACGGTCGAGGAACGGGTACATATCTTCCAGGGGGAGAGAAACCATTGTGCCGTCCGGTTTTTTTCTGGAAGAAACGGTCGGGACTATCTCCTGGTCACGGATGCAGATCACTTCGCAGATGGCCGGACCGTCGTACGCCAGAACCTGGTCAAGCACTGCCGGCAGTTCCGAGCTCTCATTAACCTTGAAATACTTGATGCCATAGGCAGCCGCTATCTTGCCGGTATCCGGGAATGACACCCCTGAACTGCTGTCGGTTCCAATGTATCTGCCTTCAAAGAACTTGGCTTGGCTTGCCCTGATGGAGAGGTAGCCATCGTTGTTCCAGACGAAGAGTTTGACTGGCAGGCAGTTATGAACCACGGTCTGCAGCTCCTGTATGTTCATCTGGAATGAGCCGTCACCGGTTATTGCCAGCACCTCGCCTTTACCGCGGGCTACGCTGACCCCGACTGCTGCCGGCAGCGAATACCCCATGTCGGCCTGGCCTCCGGAAGTAACATAGCGCTGGTCTCTGTTGAACTGTCCCCCCTGAGAAACGACATAAAAGGCCGAACCTGCGTCGGAAATCACTACAGCATCGGGTTTCATCCTCCTGGTCAGGCAGTCGACGAAATAGTAGAGGTTGACCTCTTTGGAAGCGGCATACTCAGGGAGACAGACCGGCCATTTGCTCTTCCACTCAAGGCACTTTTCTGCCCAGAGCTTGCTATCAGGCGGATTCGAAAGTTTAATTGCATTCAGAAAGCGCCCGGCGTCCGCGTTGATGAACAGATCCATGCGAACCGTGTTCTTCCGATGCTCCACAGGGTCAATATCAACGATCACTATTTTTGCTTCTCTGGCAAAGCTCTGGTATTCGTGACCGGTTGAACTCACGCTCAGACGGCTTCCTATAACCAGCACCAGATCTGCGTTCTGCACTGCAAAGTTGCCGGCCCTGTCACCCTTGTTGCCGATACGACCGATGAAGAGGGGGTGATCACTTGGGAGCATGTCAATGCCGAGTCGTGACGCCACAAACGGAATCCCGTTTCCTTCAATGAACTTACGAAACGCAGGTATTGCACCGGCAAGCCTGATACCCTGGCCAGCCACTATTATCGGCCGTTTTGATGAAGAGAGCAGTCCCGCCACCTTGCCTAAATCCTCAGCTTTTGGCTCCATTGAGAAATCTGCCGTTTCGGTATTTGGGTCGAACCGGTCCAGTTTTGTCTCGTCAATCGTCGCACCCTGGACATCCATCGGGATATCCAGCCAGACAGGTCCGGGGCGGCCGGATCGCGCCAGGTGCACTGCCTTGTCAAGATGCCAGGCGATCTTGTCAGGGTCGTTCACCATCACCGCATATTTGGTCAGCGACTGCACAACCGCAATTATGTCAGCTTCCTGAACCCCAAACTGGCGAAGTGGAAGGCCTGAGTTGCGGACCGTCTCCTTGCGCTTGCACTGCCCGGATATGAATATGCACGGCATGTTGTCCTGCCAGGCATCCAGCAGTCCGGTTACGGCATTCGTACCGCCACATCCGGTGGTAATATAGGCAACTCCAAAACTCTCTGTGTATTTGGCATATCCGACAGCTGCCATGGCAGCGGCCTGCTCGTGATGGGTGCAGACCACGTTGATACCTGGATTCAGGGCCAGTCCGTCGGAAAGAAACATCATCCCCCCACCGGAGACCATGAAAACATCCCTCACGCCAAGTTTATGAATATAATCCGCAATGTAATCGGCAACTCGCTGCATTGTATTCCCCCTGTTCAAATTGCTCTTACTGCCTCTTCTATCCGCTTCAGCCCCTCAGCGATCCTTTCCCGTGACACTGCATAACAGAGACGAACGAATCCTGCACCGGCATGGCCGAAGTTCGTCCCGGGGAGAAGGGCCACACCTGCCCTGTCCATCATGAGATCAGCGAACTGCTCACTGGTGAGGCCTGTCCCGCTGATATTCGGAAAGACATAGATGGCCCCCCCCGGCTTCAGGCAGCTGATCCCGGGAATTCTGTTCAGCCCGTCGACCAGAAGATCCCGGCGAAGCTTGTACTCGGCCATCATGGCATTGACCTGGGTCTGGTCACCCATGATCGCCTCTATGCCGGCCCTCTGAATGAACGGGGCAACGCAGGAGGAGGTAGTCTGGAGCAGAAGCCCCATCTTTTCGATCACATCGACCGGGCCGATTGCCACCCCTAGCCGCCATCCGGTCATGGCAAACCCCTTGCTGAAGCCGTTGGCAACAATGGTACGCTCACGGCAGCGGTCTCTGGTCGACGGGGTTGAAAACGGCGTAGAGTCGTCAAAAATCATTCGTGCGTAAACTTCGTCGCTGTAAAGAAACAGATCGTGCTCTTCCGCAATTGCAGCCATGGCATCGATCTCTTCGGGGGTCATGACAGAGCCGGTGGGGTTGTGCGGTGAGTTGAGCACAATCAGCCTGGTCTTTGGAGAGATGGCCTTGCGAACCTCTTCAGGGTTCATCCTGAAAGCGTTCTCTTCGCGAAGGGGAACGGGGACGGCAACGGCACCGCAGAACTTGATTGCTGCATAGTATGAAGGAAAGCCCGGGTCAGGGACTATGATCTCGTCCCCCGGCTCCACAAGACAGCGGATTACATAGTAGATGATGATGTTGGCGCTCGGAGTAACAAGGACCTGCTCAATATCAGGGGTGAACCCACGGGTCCTGCTGGTGGTGAGGCGCACCGTCTCGCGGAAATCGAAGAGCCCCATGGAGCTTGTGTAATGGGTCTCTCCTCCGCGCAAGGCATCACAGGCAGCTTCTACAATGTTGGTCGGCGTGTCGAAATCGGGGTCGCCGATCTCGAAATGAACCATGTCCCGTCCGGCACGCTCCAGTTCCTGCACCTTGGCCAGAACCTTGAACATCGGCTGGCCTTCCAGGTTGCCGGCAGCTTTCGCCAATCTGTAACGCATTATCCCCCCTCACGCCTCAACGGCAGGCAGTGAATTCCTTTATCTGGTCAACCATGTACGCCAGCATCCCGTGGCTCATGCCGGGATAAACCCCGACCCAGAAGGTATCCCGCATGATCCGGTCGGTGTTGGAGAGATCACCGACAACCCGGTACCCTTTGCCGCTCCTCCTCATCTCGTCGAAACAGGGGTGCTTTGTCAGATTCCCCGCGAAGAGCATTCTGGTCTGTATCCCCTTCCCCTCCAGGTGATTGACCAGCTGATCACGTCTGATCCCTGTGCCTTCTCTGACCGTCAACAGGAACCCGAACCAGGAAGGATCCGAGTTCTCAGTCGCCGCAGGCAGGATGAATCGATCAGAAAGCCCATCAAGGCCGTTGCGCAGGATTTGCCAGTTACGCTTGCGAGCTTCAATGAAGCCCGGGAGCTTTTCAAGCTGGGCGCAGCCGATGGCTGCCTGCATGTCGGTCACCTTGAGATTGTAGCCGAAATGGGAATAGACATACTTGTGGTCATACCCGAACGGCAGCTCACCGAACTGCTGGCCAAAGCGGTTGCCGCAGGTATTGTCACGGCCCGACGGACACCAGCAGTCGCGTCCCCAGTCGCGGAATGACTCGACCAGACGCTTCAGCTGCATGTCGTTGGTGTAGACCGCTCCACCCTCCCCCATGGTCATGTGGTGCGGCGGATAGAAGCTGGAGGTCCCAATATCCCCAATGGTCCCAGTATACTGCCATTTACCTTTGTGCATATATCTTGAACCAAGGGCATCGCAGTTATCTTCGATCAGCCAGAGATTGTTTCTGTCGCAGAAGGAGTTGACGGCTGCAAGGTCGAAGGGGTTGCCGAGCGTGTGCGCTACCATTACCGCTTTTGTCCGTGATGAAAGCGCCGGTTCCAGTTGGGTGACATCGATGTTGTATGTCGGGAAGGTCACATCAACAAAGACCGGCACCGCGCCATACTGGATGATCGGTGCAACGGTAGTGGGGAAACCAGCTGCTACCGTAATCACCTCGTCACCTGGTTTAATCCGGCGTTCGCCGAGCTTGGGCGAGGTAAGAGCCATGAAGGCAAGAAGGTTGGCGGATGATCCGGAGTTGGTCAGTGAACAGTGTTGAACCCCAAGAAATTGCGCAAACTCCAGCTCGAACTTCTCTGCATAACGACCGGTTGTGAGCCAGAAATCAAGGGACGAATCAATAAGAGCCGTGATCTCGCGCTCGTCGAACACCCGGCCGGCATAGGGGATTCTGTCTCCAGGCTCAAAAGCCTTATCGGTTTGATGCTTGAATCGATAGTATTCTACCGCCGCTGCCATGGCTTTATCGCGCAGTTCCGAATCGCGTTTGGCGTCATCACTCATTCAAACCTCTCCCATATTCATCAATCTGCTGCCGGCATGCATTCCGCACGTCACCAGCAGCGACATATTCCTTTGTCCAGGAAACTATCCGGTCCAACGTAGTTGCAAGATCCCAGCGGGGACGCCATCCAAGCCTGGCCCTTGCCTTGGAGCAATCCAGTTTCAGATAATTAGCTTCATGCGGATGGTCGCCATCATCAATGAGATAGTCGGCACCATTCCCCCATTTTTCACAAAGGTTCCTCACCACCCACTCCACAGGTTGGGCATCATCCTCGGACGGGCCGAAGTTCCACCCCTCGGCGAAAGAAGTGCCCTCTTCGTAAAGTCTCCGTGCCAGAAGCAGATACCCTGAGAGCGGATCCAGAACATGCTGCCACGGCCGTATGGCATGGGGGTTGCGTATATGAACCTTCTCTCCGGACATTATTGCCCG
Source organism: Geobacteraceae bacterium (assembly GCA_043725245.1). Lineage (GTDB taxonomy): Bacteria > Desulfobacterota > Desulfuromonadia > Geobacterales > DSM-12255 > Geoanaerobacter. The sequence continues at coordinate 17,370 of JAYSLX010000156.1, forward strand.
GACAATATCAGGGACAAGCCTGTCGCCGGCCCAGTCGCCTCCACCGATGACGTTGCCGGCCCTTGCAGTGGCAACGGCTGCGCCGTGACGTTGAGATGTTGAGCTGTTGAACTGTTGATTGACAAAATAGGAGTTACGGTAGGCAGCCGTTACAAGCTCTGAACACCCCTTGCTGTTGGAATACGGATCATATCCACCAAACGGCTCCTCTTCGCGGTATCCCCAGACCCACTCACGGTTTTCGTAGACCTTGTCAGTTGTGACATTGACCACAGCCCGCACGCTCGGACAGCTCCTCACAACCTCAAGCAGGTGTACCGTCCCCATGACATTTATGGCATAGGTATCCACCGGTATCTTGTATGAGTCACGAACCAGCGGCTGTGCAGCCATGTGGATGACGATCTCCGGCGCAGCCTTGGTCATTTCAGCCTTGAGCCTGTCGAGGTCCCTTACGTCTGCAATGACCGAATTCAGCAGTTCAGAAACCCGTGCCAGTTCAAACAGGCTGGGATCTGTGGGGGGCTCCAGGGCATACCCGGTTACGCGAGCTCCCAGCGAATGAAGCCAGATTGAAAGCCAGGAGCCTTTGAACCCGGTATGCCCGGTGATGAATACTTTTTTGCCGGTCCAGAATGCCTGATCTGTCATCAGTTTATTCACCCTTCTCTGTTAACTCTGACTGCCTTCTTACCAAAGTTTCCAGGGCGCAGTTCCCTCTTTCCATAGATCCTCAAGATGGTTCTTGTCGCGCAGGGTATCCATCGGCTGCCAGAATCCTCGGTGTTTGTAGGCAACCAGCTGCCTTTCCCGCGCCAGCTCTTCCAGCGGTTCTTTTTCAAAAATTGTCGAATCACTGTCCAACCGCTCGATCACCCCGGGTTCCAGAACAAAAAAACCAGCGTTGATCCAGGAACCATCACCTGCCGGCTTCTCAAGAAACGAGACCACTTCTTCATTGCTGTTGATGTTCAATGCTCCAAAGCGTCCTGCCGGTTGCGTGGTTGTAACCGTGGCCTGCCGTCCATTGGCCCGGTGAAAATCCACAAGCTCCCGGATGTTGACGTCACCAACTCCGTCCCCGTAGGTCAGCATGAACGGCTTATTCGCAAGATACTGAGCAACCCGCTTCACCCGGCCGCCGGTCATGGTCTCCATGCCTGTATCCACAAGGGTCACCTGCCACGGCTCGGCCGTGTGACTGTGAATGATCCGCTGGTTGTCGGTGCGGAAATCAAAGGTCACGTCAGCTTCGTGGAGAAAATAGTGAGCGAAATACTCCTTGATGCAGTATGCCTTGTAGCCGAGGCAGATCACGAAGTCGTTAAATCCGTAGCTGGAGTAGATCTTCATGATGTGCCAGAGGATCGGTCGGCCACCTATTTCAATCATCGGCTTGGGTTTCAGATGTGACTCTTCGCTGATCCTGGTGCCGAAACCGCCGGCAAGTATGACGACTTTCATAGCGCAACCTCCTGTCATGCCGCACCGGTCATCCGGAGCGATTCCGGGCTGACTCCCCGATGCAAAAGTTCTTCACGTAATGTTCCGCCACGTTTGAGTGACGTCACGACAATACATCCCGGTTTCGAAAGCAGTGCATCAGCAAGGGTAAGCACCGGCAGTCCGAAAAAGATCTCACCTGCATGCTCGTCATCCATGACCTGCGAAAGCTGCAAACCAACCCCCTGTATCGACAGATACGCAATCTCGGCCACTTCATCGACACCGCAGAATGCCACCGATCTGATGCCTGAGTCAAACAGCTCCTGGAAGAGGCGTCGGTAATCCTGGCGGGCAGCAGTGTAGAGGCTGGTGAAATAGCTCAGATGTTCGTAAGCGAGACGGCTCTTTTCCGCCATCCCCTGTGGAGTAAGAAGATAGCCGTAGCGGTTCCGGGGAAAGTTTTTGACACGGATATACCCTTTGGAGACAAGGTTTTGCAGGTAGGAATTGACCAGGCCCAGTGCTATTCCAAGCCTGTGTGACAACTCGCGCTGGGAGATATCGTCCTCACGGTCAACCTCGGAGAGCAGAAGCAATGTTTTGTAGGTATCAAGGGTCTTCAGGTCGGTACCGTTCATAGAATGAACAGTAAATCGGAACAGCTGTTGTGTCAAGCAAAAGGAGTGATATTCCTTCAGTCAAACTCAACAATAGGCTTGCGAAGCGCTGTCATAACAATTGCCAGCAGGACCTTGAGCATATAATAAAGACCTCCCAAGCTGCTGATAGAGGATGTTCCGGCCTGACGCTCACGCATGCTGATCGATGCCTCGGCCAGTCGGAAACCGTTTCTGCCCAACAGAATGACTGCCTCTGGTTCGGGATAATCAACAGGGTAGTGGCGTGCAAGAAACGCAATGGCACGACTGTCATATGCCCGGAAGCCAGAGGTATTATCCGTAACGCGTTGACCGATCAGGATTGAATTGACGGCATCGAACAGATGGATTCCGAAGCGGCGGACAAAGGTAGATCGGTACCCTTCACTCCACCCCATGAAACGGGAGCCGATCACCACATTGGACTGCTGCTCGCGCATGACGGCAAGGAGCTTCGGAATCTCAGACGCTATATGCTGGCCATCCCCGTCAAACTGGATTGCAATGCGATAGTCAAGCCGGTCGGCATACTTGAAACCTGACTGGACCGCGCCACCGATTCCAAGGTTTTTGGGGAGATCGAGCACCGGCACCCCTTGGCTGCGGGCAACAGCACTGGTCCGGTCGTGAGAGCCATCATTGACCACCAGGATATCCACCGGCGACTCAATGTTGCGAAGATCGGCGATAACCGACACGATGCTTGCTTCTTCGTTGTATGCGGGGATGATGACCAGGACGTCAGAGATCCCGGTCGCAGAATAGGACGCTTTCAGATTATTCAGTCCAAGTTCCTGGATAAGCTCCTTGTTCTGATCGGAAAGTCTCGTAATGACGATGGTGATATGCACCAGCACCAGGAATATGAACCCGGTGGTGAAGAGCATGAGGATGCTCGGTTTGTAGGCAATGCCGAAGAGATCGCCGAAGTGGTCGATGGCCGTCTTGTTCAGAGATATATAGATGAAAAAGAAGGTCATTGCGAACCAGAGAAGCGAATACTCCTCCTTGATCTTCCTGTTCTTGACCAGGCTGAAGATGAACACAAAGATGGCCAGGCTGAAAATCAGCGAAACGATCTGGATTTTGTCGAGCCAGAGGAACGTCATGGCATTACCTTTCGCCCGTAGAGTGTGAATTGGTCAGCGTACATCATGCTCCCATGCTACTTCAAGGCTTTATCAAGTTATAAATCAGCCGTGTCCGCAGGCTGAAGAGCCGGTGCACCAGCAAGGCCACCTGCCCCTGCCACCCAAGTTCGGCCGCATACTGGCATGCGGTTCTGTATGCAGCTGAAAGCTGCGCGTCAGTCTGTTGGCTCCCCTTGGCCTGGCCATGCACCCGGAAATCTGCCAACGGTTCCGCCAGGATTACCGGCTCAACGATGCGGGCAAAGCGGAACCAGAGGTCGTAGTCCATGTCCAGGTGGCGCTGCTCATCCAGACCGCCAGCCAGATCCCACAGCGGCCGTGTCCAAAAGACCGCCATCTGGGGAATAAAGTCCTCGGTAACCAGCTTAAGCCGCGAGAACCGCCTGCCACGCCAGTTCTTGTAACATACGATAAAACCCGATACCGGCCTTCCCGCTTCGTCGATCATCCCCGCCTGTCCATAGAGCCAGGCTGGCCTGTCTGTCTGGAGATGCGCCACCACCCTTCTGAGTATCCCTGGCTGCAGCCGGTCGTCCGAGTTCAGCCAGCCGAGCATGTTCCCACTTGCCAGCGATACCCCCTTGTTGATCGCATTGGACTGACCGGAGTCCGGCTCGAAACAGAGCTTCAGCTTCTCCCCATACCCATCTTTCAGTTGCAGCAGGAGTTCCCTTGACCCATCGGTGGAGCCGGGATCCATCACTAGGAGTTCAACTGAAACTCCCTGCTGGTCAAGTACCGATCGAACCGCCTCTTCCAGATATACAACCTGGTTGAGGGAAGGCATGACAATGGAGATCTGGGGGAGCATCGGGATTTTAAATCCTTTCAGGGATTTATAGCGGTAAACCGAGTTGTACCTTTATGGCCCGTTCAATCAACTTCATCTCATTACTGCTCAATGTGCCGACCTTGTTCTGCAACCGTTGTTTATCCACAGTAGCTATCTGGTCAGCCATGACTTTGTTCTCGGTGCCATTCAATGTCACGATGGCTTCACTGGGGTAACACTTCCCGGTGCTGCTTGTAAGTGGCACCACCTGAACCCGGTTCAAATGAGTATTCGACGCATTGTTGCTGACAATAACCGCCGGTCGGATTTTTCTGGTCTCGCCCCCAATCGAAGGATCAAAATTTACCCCCCAGACCTCACCTCTTTTCATCGGAAACATCTCCCACAACTCCGTTCGACCACTCAAGGGCCTCCCGCTCCCTGACGCCGTCTGCTGCCATCTCCTGGTAAGCGGAATCCAGGTCATTGGATTTCAAAGTTGGAGCAATCATTCGTTCGATGAACTTGCTGATGTTGCCTCGACCGACTATCCGGCAAAGATCATCATAAACAATTTCATTAATAGATATTGTAAGTTTCTTCTGCATAATTACATCCTTCGATTGTCGTATGATAGTATACGTAGTATGTAAGTCGTATGACGTACGGAGGATGTAATTATGCA
>JAYSLX010000157.1:0-10531 GCA_043725245.1 Geobacteraceae bacterium
TTTGCGGCTGAAGCGACAACTGAATACGTAGACGATTTCTTATCCAGAGCGATTGAGGGACAGGCCCTTTGACGTCGCGGCAACCACCCCCAGGGGACGGTGCCAATTCCTGCGGAACCGCAAGGTTCCGGGAGATAAGGGAGCGGTGACTATCCTCGTGATATCCCCTTCCGCACCCCGGATGGGGATATTTTTGTTGGAGGTCAATCATGAACATCGCAACTCAGGCAGTACAGATAGGGCTCGACTGGGACAACCGCACCGGCGCGGTGACGGTTCCCATTTACCAGACCGCAACGTTCCGACATCCCGGACTGGGGCAGAGCACCGGCTACGACTACTCCCGCTCCGGCAACCCGACCCGCCAGGCCCTGGAAGAGGGGATTGCACGCCTGGATGGAGGTGCTCGAGGCTTCGCATACTCCTCGGGCATGGCTGCCATTGCCAGCCTGCTGCTCCTCTTCAGGCAGGGTGAGCATATCATCGTTACCGAAGACCTCTACGGTGGCACCTACCGTCTTTTCGAGCAGATCTTTCAGCAGTACGGCCTGGAGTTCACCTATGTTGACACCAGCGACACTGAAGCTGTAAGGGGTGCCATCCGCCCCAACACCAGGGCGCTCTTCGTGGAGTCTCTCACCAATCCCCTGCTGAAGGTGGCCGACATTTCGGCACTCTCCATTCTCTGTAAAGATCACGGGCTGCTCTGCATCGTAGACAACACCTTCCTTACCCCTTACCTTCTCCGTCCGCTCGATCTGGGTGCCGATATAACAGTCTACAGCGGTACCAAGTACCTGGCCGGCCACAACGACACGGTATGTGGTCTGGCGGTGGTTAAGGACCCGGCCCTGGCCGAAAAAGTCTACTTCCACCAGAACGCCGCCGGTGCGGTGCTTGGTCCCCAGGATTCCTGGCTTACCATTCGCGGGATGAAGACCCTTTCGGTCCGTCTCGACCGTCAGCAGGCCAATGCCCAGGCTATTGCCGAGTGGCTCCAGGGCCATCCCCTGGTCAGGAGAGTCTTCTATCCAGGGCTCACGGATCATCCGGGACATGAGTTGCTGAAGCGCCAGGGGAAGGGGTTTGGCGGCATGATCGCCTTCGAGGTGATTGATCCGTCTCTGGTGGAGCCCCTGCTCCTCAGGACGAGGCTGATATCATTTGCCGAGAGCCTTGGCGGTGTGGAGACCCTGATTACCTTTCCGGAGGTGCAGACTCATGCCGATATAGAGCCGGAAAAGCGGGGAAAACTGGGGATAAACAACGTCCTGCTCAGACTTTCGGTGGGGATTGAGGACGTGAGCGATCTGATTGCAGATCTGGAACAGGCATTTGCAGCAGAGGAGGCAGCATGAAATTCGCAACCCAGCTCATCCACGGCAGCCACGCCATCGACCCTGCTACCGGTGCGCTCAGCATACCGGTTTATCAGACCTCAACCTTTGCCCAGCATTCGGTGGACCATTTCGGCAGGTATGACTATGCACGCTCCGGCAACCCGACCCGAGAGGCTCTGGAGGATGTCATAGCAAGCCTTGAAGGGGCGAGCCACGCTTTTGCATTTGGCTCGGGCATGGCAGCCATCTCTTCAACCCTTCTTCTGTTTGCGCCAGGCGACCACCTCGTAGTCTGCGAGGATGTCTACGGCGGGGCCTTCCGGGTAATGACCAAGCTCTTTAATCAGTGGGGGCTTAGCGTAACCTTCGTGGACGCCACGAACCTTGAGGCCATTTCAGCTGCGATCCGTCCCGAAACAAAGGCGCTCTATCTTGAGACCCCGTCCAACCCTTTACTGAAGATCATCGATCTTCGCGGAGCAGTAGAAATAGCCAAAAACAAAGGAATACTCACGATCGTTGATAACACCTTCATGACTCCCTACCTTCAACGGCCACTTGAACTCGGTTGCGACATCGTCCTGCACAGTGGCACCAAGTTTCTGAACGGCCACAGCGACGTGATCTGCGGCTTTGCGGTGGCTGCCGATCAGGGGCTTGCCAAGCGGCTCGGCTTTGTTCAGAATGCCTTCGGTGCGATTCTTGGGCCGCAGGACTGCTGGCTGACCCTTAGAGGGCTGAAGACTCTGAAGGTGAGGATGGAGGAGAGCCAGACCAGCGCCATCCGAATAGCCAACTGGCTTACAGGGCAGCCGCAGGTGAAGAAGGTCTATTATCCCGGTCTCTCAATCCATCCGGGACACTCTATCCACAACGGCCAGGCAGATGGACCCGGAGCGGTTCTCTCGTTTGAACTTGAATCCTATGAAGTCACCAAACGCCTTCTGGAAGGGATTGATCTAGCCGCATTTGCGGTCAGTCTCGGCGGTGTTGAGTCAATTCTCTCCTATCCTGCGAAGATGTCCCATGCTGCCATGCCGCCATCAGAGCGTGATGCGAGGGGGATCAGCGACACCCTGGTCCGCCTGTCGGTGGGGTTGGAGGATGTTGACGATCTGATCGCGGATCTGCAGAAATTCCTTGCCGGTTAGGCGCTCGCCTCCAATCTGTTGACAATGATCCTTAGCGGGGAGTAAAGTACACCCTCACTTCGACGGGAAGCTGCCATGAGCGAGCTCCCCTAAATTCACGAGAGGAGGACTGCATATGAAAAAATGGCGTTGCATAATCTGTGATTACATCCATGAAGGACCTGAGCCCCCTGATGTCTGCCCCGAGTGTGGTGCCGGACCGGAGAGCTTCGAAGAGGTTTAGAAGGCACGGTTGGATTAATCTGAATTTGTCATCTCCGGAGGTGTTAGATGGGGTTTGTTACACTTGAGGAAATTATAAAGTTTGCAGTGCAGCGCGAGGAGACGGCAGTACAGCTATATACTGAGGCTGCTAAAAAGACTACGAGCATAGCTGCACGAAAGATGTTCGAAGAGTTTGTCATTGAAGAGATGGGGCACAAGAAGGTTTTCAGCCAGATGGATCTTGCCAAGGCCGAACAGTACAAGTCCAGTCAAGTGCGCGACATGGGGATCAGCAAGTATCTGGTGGATATAGAACTAAAGCCGGACATGACCTATCCTGAGATCCTGCAGTTTGCCATAAAGACCGAGGAGAGCGCATACCAACTCTACAAGGCAGCTGCAGAGGGGACAGACGACCCTCAGTTGAAGAAGACATTGGAAGTTTTTGCAGATGTGGAACTGGGCCACAAGAAACGTGTTGAAGCGATATACGACGAGAGAGTCCTTACAGAGAATTAACCTACATATTGAAAGCAGTGAGCATATATGAGGGCCGTACCGGAGAACCGGCGCGGCCTTTTTCTCGTCCGTTTTTTGACTGAGACGTGCAAAGGTATATACTTTTAAAAAAGGGGCTCAAAAGCTATAGACAAGGAGCATAGAGATGTTCGACATATTCAATTTTGTTCCTACCGCGCTGTTTTTGATCGCTATTATTGCTTTTCTCAGTAACGCCATTAAAATCCTACCGGAGTACGAGCGTGGGGTTCTGTTCCGCCTGGGCCGACTGAAAGCGACGCGAGGTCCGGGTCTGGTCTTCATAATTCCTGGTATTGACCGTCTGGTGAGGGTTTCGCTCCGAATTGTCGCGCTGGATGTCCCGCCGCAGGACGTCATAAGCCGAGACAACGTGACCATAAAGGTCTCGGCTGTAATTTACTTTCGCGTAACCGAGGCACAGAAGGCAATCGTCGAGGTGGAGAACTACCTGTACGCAACGAGTCAGCTAGCTCAGACAACCCTGCGCAGCGTGCTTGGACAAGTGGAGCTGGACGAGCTGCTTGCAAACAGGGAAAAGATCAATAAGGAGCTGCAGGAGATTCTTGAAAGTCACATCGATCCCTGGGGGGTCAAGGTGACTGCAGTTGAGGTTAAGAACATAGATCTGCCGATTGAGATGCAGCGCGCAATCGCTAAGCAGGCAGAGGCTGAGCGTGAGCGGAGGGCCAAGATCATCCATGCCGAAGGAGAACTGCAGGCTTCCGAAAAACTGGCTCAAGCCGCAAAAATGCTCGCCTCAGAGCCTTCTTCCATGCAGCTTCGCTACCTCCAGACCCTCACCGAGATCGCTGCGGAAAAGAACTCCACGACAATATTCCCGGTTCCAATCGACCTGATTTCGCTGTTTATTGACAAGAAAAAAGAGTGATGTTAATTATCCCGCCATACCCAAGGAGGAATTCAGATGCTGACCAAAAAGATCTACACAGCTCTCAACAAGCACATGAACACCGAACTCTATTCGGCATATCTCTACCTGAACATGTCTTCGGCTTCAAATGCCATGGGGTTCAAGGGGACTGCCAACTGGTTCAATGTTCAGTACATGGAGGAGATGGTCCATTTTCAGAAGTTTTACGACTACATCAATAGCCAGGGTGAACAGGCGGTGATCGGGCAGATGGCAGCTCCGGGCAGCAAGTTCAAATCCCTGCTCACTCTGGTCGAAGAAACCCTCAAGCATGAGCAGTTCATCACTGCTTGCATCAATGAACTGACCGAACTTGCTACGGTCGAGAAGGACCATGCCTCACGGATCTTCCTTCAGTGGTTCGTAACGGAGCAGATCGAGGAAGAGGAGAACGATCGCGAGATCATAGGCAAATTGAAGCTTATAGGTGATAACGGTTACGGCCTGCTGATGCTGGACAATGAACTCGGGACGCGGGTCTTCACGCCGCCGCCGACCTCAGCTGCATAGGTTTTTGGAATGAAAGTCCGCTTCTGCGGAAAGAATAAGAGCTCCAAGATAGCGCCTTGATCCGGAATCGGAATAAAGAGGTGTACGTTACAAAAGGAAAAAGCCCGGCACTGCCGGGCTTTTTCGTAAGTATATTATTTTGAGGGTAAGCTTATTTCAGAAGTTTCTCCACTTTGATCTTCTGCTTGAGCTCGCTTATGTACTCTGCTACCTTGGCCTGTATTTGCTGCCCCTTGAGGTATTCGGCGATCTTCGGCTTGGCCTCGTCAAGCGATACGTTTTCCGGCGCCTTTTTCTCCGTCAGCTTGATGATGTGATAGCCGAACTGTGTCTCAACTATCCCGCTAACCTCGCCCGGTTTCAGTGCAAAGGCGGCATCCTCGAACGGCTTCACCATCTGGCCTTTGCCAAAAGATCCGAGGTCCCCTCCCTGGTCCTTGCTTGGGCAGGTTGAATTGGATTTTGCCAGTTCTGCAAACTCTTTTTTCCCTTCCTTGACCTCTTTGAGAACGGCTTCGGCCTTTTCCTTTGCCTTCTTCTTGGCCTCAGCATCGGCTTTCGTGTCAACCCCTATGAGTATATGACTTGCCCTTACCTGCTCGGGTTTGCTGAAATAACGTTCCTTGTTGTCGTTGTAAAACTTCTGTATATCCTCGTCCGAGACCTTGACCTTTGGGACTATCTCCTTTTCGATCAGGTTGTTGACAGTAACTTCCTTGCGGGTGAACTCGCGGAGTAGCTTCTCATCCATATCCTGTGCCTTGAGAGCGGTCTCGAACTCTCCAGGCTTTGCGTAACCGCCCTTTGCCTGGCTTATCTTGTCATCCACCTGCTTTTCCAGGTCCTTAACCTCAAGCTTGAGCCCTGCCTGATAAAGCAGCTCGGCAGAAACAAGCTGCTCAATAAGGTAATCAGAGACCTGTTTGGTCTGCTCAGGGGTGAGCGGTTGCTGGGGCGGGTTCTGCTTCATCAGGATTGCTTCGGCCCGATCCATTTCGCCACGGGTTATTATGGTGTTGCCCACTTTGGCCACAGGATCCTTGGTGGATGATTTTGCGGGTTCTGCCTGCTTCTGCTCGGCAGGTTTTTCCTCGGCGCCTGATGCCGGCAGGGTTCGCAGGGTCCCTATGACAAGAGTGGCGCAGAGTGCCGTGAAAACTGCCTTTCGTACTGTATTCATCGATTGTCTCCTTTTACTTAAGCTTTAGTGCCGGCGAATACTATCACGATTTTTTATCCGAGCAAAGTGAAACCTGCGTGACAGATGCATGTTCTATTACGCAAAACGACTGTTTAACATTGACAATGAGAATGGATTCTGGTTTATTTGCCGGTGTTGGAAATTACCCTCTAAACATTCAAAATGACTGTATTAATTTTTAGTTAAACTAAAGTTTTTATCTCTGCTTTAGCTGTTTTATTTTGAATAAAATTACCCTCAACAGGAGGCAGTCGATGGGAGCGAGAAAATTTCGTAAAGTGATGGCGGCTAACAGGGGCGAGATTGCAATCAGGATCTTCCGAGCCTGCACGGAGCTTGGTATCAGCACGGTGGCGATTTACTCCGATGAGGACAAACTGGCGCTCCATCGCTACAAGGCTGACGAGGCATACCTGATAGGAAAGGGGAAGAGTCCGATCGATGCCTACCTTGGGATCGACGAAATCATTGCTCTTGCCAAACAGATCGATGTGGATGCAATCCACCCCGGCTACGGGTTTCTTTCGGAAAATGCAGAGTTTGCCGGGAAGTGCGAGGCCAATGGCATCGTCTTCATCGGTCCGACCGCAGAGATGCAGGAGGCGCTGGGGGACAAGGTGGCGGCACGAAAGGTGGCAGCTGCAGCCGGCGTTCCAACGGTCCCCGGTACGGAGGAGCCGATCGAGCACGAGGAGGAAGCTCTGATCTTTGCCAAGAACAACGGCTACCCGATTATCATTAAGGCTGCAGCAGGAGGTGGTGGCCGCGGCATGCGCGTTGCGCGGACCAAGAAGGAGTTGCTGGAGGGGCTTGTAGCGGCACGAAGTGAGGCAAAGGCGGCATTCGGCAACCCTGCGGTATTCCTTGAGCGCTACCTGGAAGACCCCAAGCATATTGAGGTACAGGTGCTTGGCGACAATCACGGAAACCTGGTCCATTTCTACGAGAGAGACTGCTCCATCCAGCGACGCCACCAGAAGGTGGTGGAGTTTGCTCCCTCCCTCTCCCTAACCCAGAAAACACGCGAAGAGCTTTGCAACGCTGCTCTCAAGATCGCAGGCCAGGTCCATTATCGCAATGCCGGTACCATAGAGTTCCTGGTTGACAAGGAAGGAAGCTGGTACTTTATCGAGATGAACCCGCGGATCCAGGTGGAACATACCGTTACAGAGATGATCACCGGCCGCAATCTGGTGCAGGCGCAGATACTTGTGGCCGAAGGGAAAAAACTGACCGACCCGGAGATCAACATCCCATCGCAGAGCGCAATCGACATGCGGGGGTACGCCATCCAGTGCAGGATCACCACCGAGGACCCTACCAATAATTTCGCTCCGGATTTCGGCACCATTACCACCTACCGCTCTGCTGCGGGTTTTGGCGTGCGGCTCGATGCAGGCAATGCTTTTACCGGCTCGAAGATCACTCCTCACTATGATTCTCTGCTGGTGAAGGTTACATCATGGGGGCTTACCTTCCAGGAGGCAGCTCATGTCATGCACCGTTCGCTGCAGGAGTTCCGGGTTAGAGGAGTCAAGACCAACATCCCGTTTCTTGAGAACGTGGTCACCCATAATGTCTTCCTTAACGGCAAATGCGATACCTCGTTTATAGAGAAGCACCAGGAGCTCCTTGTTATCCGTGAGAAAAAGGACCGGGCCACAAAGGTTCTCAAGTTTCTGGGCGACGTTATTGTCAACGGTTCCCCTGGGGTGGCCAAGCCTCTCAAGTCGTCTGAAATGGTAGAGGCCCATCTGCCGGAGGTTGATTATACACAACCGAGACCGGTTGGAAGCCGTGACCTGCTGATGCAGCTTGGCGCCGACGGGCTCTCAAAGTGGATATTGGCGCAGAAAAAGCTGCTCATTACCGATACGACAATGCGCGATGCCCATCAGTCGCTCCTGGCAACCCGCGTCAGGAGTTTCGACCTGCTGAGGATTGCTCCGGCAACCTCCTACCTGGCCTCAGACCTCTTTTCTCTCGAATGCTGGGGTGGCGCCACCTTTGACGTCTCCATGCGATTTCTCAAAGAGGACCCATGGCAGCGACTTCACAAACTCTCGGAGGCCATCCCCAATGTCCTCTTCCAGATGCTGCTTCGCGGTTCCAACGCTGTCGGCTATACCAACTACCCTGACAATGTGGTACAGCGCTTTGTTGAAGAGGCGGCTGCCAGCGGGGTAGATATATTCAGGGTCTTTGATTCCCTTAACTGGACCACCGGCATGCAGGTTACCATTGATGCGGTACGCAAGACCGGCAAACTCTGCGAGGCAGCGATCTGTTATACAGGGGACATCACCGATCCTGCACGTGATAAGTACCCGCTGGAATACTATGTGAATCTTGCCAAAGAGCTCGAAAAAATGGGTGCCCATATCCTGGCGATCAAAGACATGGCCGGCCTGCTCAAGCCGATGGCCGCATACAAGCTGGTAAAAGCCCTCAAGGAAAACATCGGCATCCCTGTCCACCTGCACACCCACGATACCTCATCAAACGGCGGAGCTGCCCTGCTGATGGCCTGTCAGGCAGGTGTGGACATCGTTGATGCAGCTCTCTCCTCAATCTCAGGGCTTACCGCCCAGCCAAACCTCAATGCATTGGTGGCTGCCTTAAGGGGAACCGAGTGGGATCCCCAGGTGAATGAGGTAGGCCTGCAGAAGCTAGCCAACTACTGGGAGACGGTACGCGAATATTACTCACCCTTTGAGCCGGGTCTGAAAAGCGGAACTGCCGAGGTTTACCATCATGAGATACCGGGTGGGCAGTACTCAAACTACAAGCCGCAGGTGGCCGGTCTCGGGCTGCTCGACCGCTGGGAAGAGTGCAAGGAGATGTACCATAAGGTCAACCTGCTGTTCGGCGATATCGTCAAGGTCACGCCGTCGTCAAAGGTGGTTGGCGACATGGCCATGTTCCTCGTAAAAAACGACCTTCAGCCTGAGGATGTCTTTACCAAGGGTGAAGAGCTCACCTTCCCGGAGTCAGTTGTCGGGATGTTCAAGGGGATGCTTGGCCAGCCTTACCAGGGGTGGCCTCAGGATCTGCAGCGGATCATCCTGAAAGGTGAAGAGCCGATTACCTGCCGTCCGGGCGAGCTGCTTGAGCCGGTGGATTTTGATCTCAAGCGGGACGAAGTAGAGGTCAAGACAGGTCATCAGGTGAACGACAAGGATCTGATGTCCTACATCCTTTATCCGCATGTCTACCCCGAGTTCGACAGGCACCGCCAGGAGTACTCCGATACCTCGGTTATACCGACACCGATCTTTTTCTACGGTCTGGAGCCGGGCCAGGAGACTTCCATAGACATAGAGCCCGGCAAGACACTGATCATAAAGCTGAACGCCGTCGGCAAGGTTCATCCGGACGGCACGCGCCACATCTTTTTTGAGGTGAACGGTAATGCTCGGGGCGTGGCGGTACGCGACCAGACGGCCCTGAGCAGCGAAGTCGAGCGTGAAAAGGCAGACAAGAGCAATACGAAGCACATTGGTGCGCCCATGCCAGGAAAGATCCTTAAGCTGAACGTCAAGGCCGGCGATGCGGTCAAGGCCGGCGATGTCCTGCTGGTAACCGAGGCGATGAAGATGGAGACCAACATAAAGGCAAAGGAAGACACTGTCATTGCCGAGGTCAAGTTTAAGGAAGGGGATAAGGTGGAGAAGGACGACCTGTTGGTCGTGCTGGGATAGGAACGGTTAAGCAGATTCAGAGTTCTTCCGGTGTAAAGGTCAACACCTCGTCGATGCAGGCTGCATCCAGCATCACCATGACCAGTCGGTCAATGCCGAGGGCTATGCCGGCGCAAGGGGGCATGTCGGCGAGTTCTTCTAGAAAACGGGTCGGCTCGGGGTAGGGGATCCGCCCGAGGGAGCGGCGGTACGCCTCTTCCTCGGCAAAGCGTCGGCTCTGCTCTGAAACGTCAGTCAGTTCAGAGAAGGCGTTTGCAAGCTCCAGCCCGCCTATGTAGAGCTCAAATCGCTCTGCCACAGACGGATCACTTGGTTTTAGTCGTGCAAGTGAACCCCGTTCAGCCGGGTAATCGCAGAGAAAGGTCGGAACCTCTCTCCCTAACCGGGGCTCGATATCGGTTACCATCAGTTCGTCGAACCGGTTTGCAGCCAAGGCCTCTTCCATCGTGAGTCCCGTATAACGCCCGAATGCCTCACGGACCGTGAGGCGCTCCCATGCAGGATAAAAGTTGATTGTCGAGCCGCTGTGATGTATCAGGCTCTGATTTAGGGTTGTTGCGGCAATTTCCCGTATCAAACCTTCGCAGTCGTCCATCATTGTCGCGTAGTCGGCATTGGTCCGGTACCACTCCAGCATGGTGAATTCCGGGTTGTGGCGGTCCCCTCTCTCTCCGTCACGCCAGCAGTGGCATATCTGGAATATCCGTTCGTAGCCGGCTGCCAGGAGCCGCTTCATGCAGAGTTCGGGTGAGGTCTGTAGGAACCACTCTTTAGATGGGATGGCGTCGATGTGGGATTCAGGGGCAGGGGCAGGAATACGAAGAGGGGTTTCTACTTCGAGAAACCCCTCCTGAATAAAATATTTTCTGATGGACTGGATGATGCGTGCCCGGCTTTCAAGGGCTGGACGACGCCTTCTGAGAGCCCAGTTTCCGCTCATGCTATCCCTTGAC
>JAYSLX010000158.1:0-27829 GCA_043725245.1 Geobacteraceae bacterium
GATTAGCCACGGCCGTTCGCCTGAAACTCCGGTGGCGCTTGTCAGATGGGGCACAAGACCGGAGCAGGAAGTATTGGTCGGCACCCTCTTCGATATCGCCGCGAAAGCCAGGAAAGCGGGCTTCAAGGCGCCTGCCATAACCATTGTCGGCGAGGTCGTCCGGTTGCGAGAAAAATTCCGCTGGTTCGACAATCGGCCGCTGTTCGGCAAAGGAATACTTGTTACCCGCGCAGCCGACCAGGCCGGTGAATTCTCGGCCATGCTGGAGGCAACCGGGGCGACGGTCTGGGAATGCCCCACGATCCGGATTGTCCCGCCTGACACGACTGAACCACTTGACAACGCCATCGCAACACTGAGTAGCTATTCATGGGTGATCTTCACTTCCTGCAATGCGGTCCGGTTTTTCTTTGAGCGTCTGGATGAGCTTGGGCTTGACAGCCGCGCGCTAGGGAGTTGCTGCGTCTGTGCCGTGGGCCCGAAGACTGCCGCTGCCCTTGCCCCCTACGGCATCAAGCCGGACATGATCCCTGAGAACTACAAAGCTGAAGGTGTGATCGATTCCTTCCGTTTACTGGATCTGACAGGCAGTCGGGTTCTCTTCCCAAAGGCAGACAGGGCAAGAGAGCTGATACCCGTTGCCCTTGCGGAGTTCGGTGCCGATGTCACCGATCCGACAGCCTACCGGAATATCCTCCCTGATGCCGTTGACCCTGCGATTCTACAGGCCCTTGAGGAGCGACGCATCCAATGCGTCACCTTCACATCATCCTCCACAGTGGACAACCTTGCAAAGCTTCTGGGTGAAAATCGTTTTCTTCACCTCCTGGAAGGGGTAGCAGTCGCTGCCATTGGGCCTGTTACTGCAAAGACCTGTCTTGAACTGGGGCTCAAGGTAGACATTGAGCCACTGGAATATACCCTTGCCGCTATGACTGACGAAATAGTAGGCTATTTTAAGTCACTCAATTCCAAAGAGGAGATATAGCCATGTTCTATCCAACGTTCCGCGCTCGTCGCATAAGAGGCAAAGAAGCATTCCGCAGGATGGTCCGCGAAACTACCCTCTCGGCTAATGATCTTATCTATCCCATGTTTTCTGCTTTTGGCAAAGGGATCAGGAAGGAAATATCCTCCATGCCGGGGATCTACCAGCAGTCCATCGAGCACATCGTTGAAGAAGCCCACGAGGCATATGAGCTTGGAGTCCCAGCTGTCATACTGTTCGGCATACCCGAAACCAAGGATGCCGTTGGGAGCGACGCCTATGCCGACCACGGCATCATCCAGGAAACGATCCGGGCGCTGAAGAAGCAGGTGCCGGGTCTTGTGGTGATAACCGACGTCTGCATGTGCGAATACACCGATCATGGACACTGTGGCATCATAAGAGACGGTGACGTCGACAATGACGCAACCCTCGAACTCCTGGCAAAGGAGGCCCTCTCCCATGCTCAGGCCGGCGCAGACATGGTCGCACCATCCGACATGATGGACGGCCGGGTCATGGCAATCCGTGAGTCCCTTGACAACAATGGCTTCAACCATATCCCGCTCATGAGCTATGCAGTGAAATATGCATCGGGTTACTATGGTCCTTTTCGCGAGGCAGCTGAGTCAACTCCCCAGTTCGGGGACCGACGCTCGTACCAGATGGATCCGGGGAACCGCCTGGAGGCAATTCGAGAAGCACAGATGGATGTTGATGAAGGTGCTGACATCCTCATGGTGAAACCTGGCCTCCCCTATCTGGACATTATTCGCGAAGTACGCAACCAGTTCAATCTGCCCATAGCTGCCTACAACGTATCAGGCGAGTACAGCATGATAAAGGCGGCGGGAAAGGCGGGGTGGATCGACGAGGACAGGGTGATCATGGAAACCATGTTATCCTTCAAGAGAGCTGGTGCAGACCTTATCCTGACGTATCACGCCAAGGAAGTAGCCCGGCTCCTGAAGAATGGCTGGTAACGGTCCTTACGGGATACTTCTGTAACGTTTTCTGAACTATTGACGCATAGAATGCCAATTTTTATCACGGAGAGTTTTTACATGCTTACTACATCCGACTTCAAACGGGGCCTTATCATCCAGCTTGACGGAGCCCCCTGTTCGCTCATTGACATCCACTTCCAGTCCCCGTCAGCCCGCGGTGGCAACACCTTGGTAAAGACAAAATACCGCAACCTCATTACCAACCAGGTACTGGAGAAAACCTTTCGTTCAGGCGACAAGGTTGATGAGGCCGACTTCGAGCGGAAAAAGGGTCAGTTCCTTTATGCTGACGGCCCAAAAGGGGTTTTCATGGACTTGGAAACCTATGAGCAGTTCGAGGTAGAGGGTGAAATGTTTGATTCGATTTCTTATTACCTCCTGGACGGTACAGATGTGCAACTGGGTCTTTTCCAGGGTCAGCTGGTCAGCATAGATCCTCCGATGGTTGTTGAACTGACCATTACCGAAACACCACCGGCAATCAGGAATGCCACAGCGACAGCCCAGACCAAGGAGGCGTTGCTGGAAACCGGCCTGAGACTTCAGGTCCCTCCTTATCTTGAGAATGACGAAAAAATAAAGGTAGACACTCGAGACTGCCGTTTCGTATCAAGAGCATAAATACTCGTGGCAGAGTAATAACAGTTGACAGAATCAAGAGATCGTTTTATAAAATAAAGCTTCTTCGCCCGGGTAGCTCAGTCGGTAGAGCAGTGGACTGAAAATCCACGTGTCGGCGGTTCAATTCCGTCCCCGGGCACCACTAGAATCAAGGCTTCGCAGGAAACTGCGGAGCCTTTTTCTTTACCGAATAGCCATAACAAAGAAAAGGCCCCTCTGATTTAAGCAGAGGAGCCTTTTCTTTGTTATGGTGGACCAGGTTGGGTTCGAACCAACGACCTGACGATTAAGAGTCGCCTGCTCTACCAGCTGAGCTACTAGTCCAATATGGGTTGTTTGTGCAAATTAAAAGGGGCCTGGATGTGGCCAGGCCCCATTACTTTATGGTGAGCCGCGTTGGGGTCGAACCAACGACCACCTGATTAAAAGTCAGGTGCTCTACCGACTGAGCTAGCGGCTCGTATAACAAGGGATTTTATTTACCCCAAAAACGTCAGTTCGTCAAGAAAAATATGGCCCGACATGTGTGGTTAGCCAAACGGATTTTTGAGGATTATCGTTGATTCCCGCCCAGGCCCCACGGAAACAAGGACCATCGGACAGCCGATCAGCTCCTCAAGCCGCCTGACATAGGCCTGGGCTTTGGGGGGCAGATCCTCGAATCGACGTGCTTGAGTGATGTCGCTCTTCCAGCCGGGAAGCTCCTCATAAACCGGCTTGCACTGTGAAAATACTTCAAGGTTTGCCGGCAGTTCATCCAGGACCTTTCCGTTGTATGAATAGCCGGTACAAACCTTGATGGTGTCGAAATCATCGAGAACATCGAGTTTTGTGAGCGCCACCCCGGTAAGACCATTGAGCCGGACTGCATAACGGAGCACCAGGGCGTCAAACCAGCCGCATCGACGTGGCCTGCCGGTGGTGGCACCGAATTCGCCCCCGACCTCACGTAACTTCTCGCCGTCGGCATCGAACAGCTCTGTGGGGAATGGACCGCCCCCCACCCTGGTGATATAGGCCTTTGAAATGCCGATTATTTCGTGAATGTCGCGGGGACTGACACCGGAACCAGTGCATGCACCGCCGGCACAGGTCGACGAGGATGTGACAAAGGGATACGTACCATGATCCACATCCAGGAGGGTTCCCTGAGCCCCCTCGAAAAGAAGCTTTTTGCCCGCCTTGATGTCCCGACTCAGCATCAGAGCCGTATCATCAACATACTTCCTGAGTATGTCGGCATAGCCGCAGTACTCCTGAAAGACCTGCTCGAATTCGAACGGCTCTTCGCCCAACATTTTTTCCAGGATGAAGTTTTTCTCGACAAGGAATTCCTTCAGTTTGTGTGCAAAGGTCTCTTTGTCGATCAAGTCCATAAGTCTGATCCCGCGACGACCTATCTTGTCTTCGTACGCAGGACCGATGCCGCGACCGGTGGTGCCGATTTTCTTGTCACCACTCTTGGCCTCCCGAGCAATGTCTATCCGCTTGTGATAGGGCATGATAACGTGAAGCGACTCGCTGAGCCTGAGGACAGAGTCGTCCTGGAGCCGCCCCTTGGCCTTAAGGTTTGTTATCTCCCGGATGAAGACCTCAGGGTCGAGAACAACCCCGTTGCCTATGACGCAGCGCTTGCCGTCGTGCAGGATTCCGGAAGGGATCAGGTGAAGCACCACCTTCTCGCCATTAACGACCAGCGTGTGCCCCGCATTGTTGCCACCTTGGTAGCGGACAACGTCGTCAGCATGCTCGGTGTAGATGTCAACGACCTTCCCCTTACCTTCATCGCCCCACTGGGCGCCAACCACAACCACGTTAGCCATGTTGTTTCTCCTTAAAGCAGATCGAAGTCAAACCGCCCATTGCTGGCGAACAGCAGCTCTTTTTTCAATGAAACCCCGGTGTCGTCTGCAACCCGGATTAAATAAACCTCGTCGTCAGAACAGCAATTTCCGCCAAGCACCAGCATTCGACGGATATTTGATCGCCGGGCGTATTCCAGTGAGCTTGCGAAATCGCGACGAATGATGTCGCGGGCCGCTGAATAGCCCATAACCCGCAGGCACTTTGCAATCCTGAGTATCTCCTGCCTGTCATCTGAGGCATTAAAGAGGAGAAAATCTCTGGCGGTGCTTGCCTCCACATCCGGCTGACGCTCCAGTGCAGAGAGCAGAGCAAGTATATTGAACGCAAATCCCGTTGCAGGTGCAGGAAATCCGTAGCGTGCCATGAGCCCATCGTAGCGACCGCCTCCGCAGACCGCCTCTCCAACACCTCCGACAAATCCTTCAAAGGTAAGGCCTGAGTGGTAGTCCAATCCCCGGATCTCACCAAGGTCTATAGTAAGGTATTCCGCAACCCCGTACACATCCAGTATTTCGAGAACCTGGGCGATGTTTTCCAGAGCCCGCCGGGAACGATCATGGATCGCAACACGTTCTGCTGCAGCGAGAATCTGCCGGCCTCCGAACAATCGTGGAAGTGCAGCAATCGATTCTTTTGCAGCATCTGATGTATTTGACTTCTCGAGTATCTCTCCTACAGCAGAGACATCCTTCTTCCCTATGGCTGTCCTTATCCGCCAGGCGGTAGCTTCATCCAGGCCTGCGGCTTCCATAATGCCCCGGAAAAACTCGACCTGTCCAATATCCACCTTGAAGTCAGCAAATCCGAGCGACTGCAGGGCCTCGACGGCCATTGCCACCATTTCGGCGTCAGCCTCAGGAGATTCAAGCCCGATCAACTCGACCCCGGCCTGCAGAATCTCACGGCTTCTACCTGATTGGTGCTCCGCGTGGCGAAGCACTCTGCCTTGATAACAGAGCCGATGTGGAAATGGCAGACCGCGCATCCGTGTTGCAACAATACGCGCCACCTGAGGGGTTATATCCGGCGGGACAGCAAGCATCCGTCCACTTTGCCGATCATCGAATCTAAAGGTTTTGGACCGGAGATCCTCTCCGATACCAAGCGCAAGTACATCCTCGAATTCAAGGAGCGGGGCAGTTATCCTTCTGAATCCCCATAACTCGAATACGCGGCTGATCTTATCCTGGATGTAGCCGATCTTGTCGGCCGTGTCAGGGAGAAAGTCGGTCACCCCGCGGGGAAGCTGGGCATCTATGCGGGTGGGGTCGTACATAAATTACCCTATATTTGATAAGCGGAACTAATTCAAAACATTGGGATGCTAGCAATAAGCTGCCAGAAAGTCAATGAATATGCACGAAGGAAAAGGGGCGATCATGAATCGCCCCTTCAGGTCACATCAGCAGGATGTGCGCAGTATCACTGCTCGACCTAGTCCACCTTTTTCACCGTAATGGTGCTGGCCCCCTTGCTTATGAGCCCTTCCTTCTGCACGATTTCAAGCAACACCAACTCCTTCCGACTTTCATCAAAAAAGTAATCGGCAAGGTAGTTTTGGCTCTCTTTTGTGTGCCATTGTTCTACCAGGCTGCTGCCATTCCATGCAAAGCTGAATAACATATTCTTGTTGTATGAATGTGAATCTCCAATCTGCCAGCCACCGGCATTTTGCGGAACTATGATCGCATTATTCTGAGTCACAGTCAGCCTTTGCTGGAGAAAAGTTACTTTGCGTGTACCAGCGGGCAAACTCCCGATGATCGCACGGGGGATTGTCAATTCTGTCCCACCGTATTTGTCACTGCTACGCCACAATTCCTCGTTTTTATCGTTTGTAATTACCATATACCGGTCAGGATTGAAGACAACCGTAAAAGAACTCCCTGCTTTGTCCTTTAACTGGTTAAAGGAGTATAGTGTCCCATATTTTGGCAGATTAAACGGGTTACGAGTAACATAGGATGTTCCATCCTTAACCAGTTCGGCAACGCCGCCATAGAAATCTGTTTCCAACCCTCGTTCCTGGACAAAGAGCTTTTCATTACCACCAGCAACCGCTAATTTCCTAAAGTAATAGGGGAGATCAGCTGCGATTCGCCTCAAACCCTTGTCAGTATACTGCCAGACCTGTGAGGCGAGTTTCCCCTCAACGAGTATGGTGAGATACGCCTCAAGGAGCCCATCCCCATCCAGGTCGGCAGAATCGACACTGACAATATCCTGGGCAACACCGAACTGTTCCTCGGCAACAACCTGCAACGTCACATTCTGGCGAACCACTGCAAGGCGGTGTTTGCCAATAACGTACAGTTCGCGGCCACCATCCCCAAGATTGCGCAGCAGTGCAACCCCTATCAGTTCACCTGGAATCCTGGTTACTTGTTGAGGTACCGTTGCATCAGTAGATACCCGGACGATGTCTGATGGTGCACTCATTGCAGCAGGTGCGGCAACGCTCATGACAACAGGCGGTACAAGGGGAACCGGGGCCACTGCCTTTGGCTGTGGTGATTCTGCAATTATCGCCGGTGACGGCGACTGCAGCAGTCCTCGGGCAAGCGACTGGGCAACCTTTCCCATGGACTGGAGAAGATTCTGACTCTTGTCCCCCTCCTCGAAAGTACGGGCAACAATCTTTCCTGCCTGGTCCAATGCAGTAACGTCAATACTGAATGATTCACCAACAACGGTATAGTGCCCAGCAACCTGGATAGTCGCTTCAGCTGCGCTACCGACTGTTTTTATCCCGGCTCCGTCAAGTCGTGTAGCCAGCAGCGCAGGGAGGGCAGCTTTCATAGCCTCAGCATTGACTGCACCAGTCACTGCAAAGTCACGGACAAAAACCCTTATCCCCTCGGCAGAGGCCAGTTGAACAGTGAAAAGCTGCAGAGCAATAACCACTGAAACCAAACGTCTCATCATCGTCCTCCCCCCTTCCCAACCTTTTGACCCGATAAAAAAGGGGGAAGAGTATCACCTCTTCCCCCTTTCTGCGTCAGATTAGATGGTGCTTACTGCTTCAACATGTTGTCGAGGAAATCCTCGGCATCCTTCAGCTTGGCCTTAAGTTTCTTGACCTCATCAGCAGTGTAGACCTTGGTGCCCTTCTTGATTTCTTTGTTGAGCTTGCTGATTTTCTTCTGGATGCTGTCTACCTCGGTCTTGCAATCCTGGGAAGCAAGCAGGCACTGGTCCTTATCTTCTTTAGTCATTTCAGCAGCAAAGGCAGGAACCATTGCTGTCATCATGAATGTGGCAAGTATCATAACAGCTACTTTTTTCATCGCAAACCTCCGTTCAGATAGTGGGAATAACGTATGTGCGGAAACGTGCTTGGCGTCCCCACTGGTCACTGACTAAAATACGTAATTTAAAACTACACGTGCAACGTACGGGTTGGCCGGATCTGTCGGGCGGCCATCGTCGCCAAAACGGCCTGCCTTCTCGTAGTAACCGCCCAAGATGGCGTATGCGCCCTGAACACTAGCGGTCAGGTTATCAAAGAGTTTGTAGCCGACTTCGACATTAGCCTCGGTTCCAATATACTTGCTCCCTCCGACAACATTCTTGGCAGTCCAGGCCACGGCACCATACACATTTGCAAAGGCTTTATCGGAGATCTTCGCATCGTAGCCTGCCGAAGCAGCGATGACGCCCTGGCCCAGGAAGCTGGACTCGTAGATCAGGTACTGGTCATTGGTGGTGTACTGCGAATTTCTGAAAAGGATGAGGGAATTCCCCAGGGCAGCACCCATGACATTCTCAGAGAAGGCTGCTGAGGTGGAGTTGTTTACATTAACAAAGGCGTTGCCGCCTCCGTTCACATAGAGGGCATTGATCTTTGCAGCACCCGGTCCTGCCGCAACTTTGGCACTCACGTTGGCTGCAATAGAGTTCACATGCTCATGGGAATATAATGAAGTATTCGGTGCAGCCGCTGCAGTGGCAGACGGGTCAGCACCAAATGTGTCAACTGTGCCGAACTGATAGAGGATAAAGCCGTCGATTGTTGCCGGCCCGAAGGTTGCGGCACCGTTCGCACCAATCATATGAACGTTGTAATCCTGCTTCGACCCTGCAACCGCAAAGTTTGCCCCACCCAGGCTTTGTGCTGCAGTCTGCTGCATATTGTCGGAATTGAGGAAGTAGTAGGAAGCGCCGAATTTGATGTCCTTGTTGACGTTGAATTTGCCATCAAGCATGAGGAGGTCTCGTGTCTGCTTGCCATTAGTGAACGTAGTGCCTGCTGCGCCATTATGGTCATCAAGACGGAACCAGCCGAAGCCAAGGTTGGCAGGGCCGAATGCCTTGCTGATCTGCAGACCGGCAGCATCTGCACCGCCACCAACGAAGATGTTCTTATAGGAGTCGTTGAGCGGCTGAATGCCAGCCTTGACATTGGCACCGGTAATCGGGCAGTTGAAGTCGAGGTAGACCCACTTGCTTTCAAGGTTCACCGTATCTGATCCCAACGCGCCGCCATCGTTGCTCCGCCCCACTACATAGGAAGACTTGCCCCAGGTAGAGTCAATCTCGAAACCGGTCACCAGCTTAAGGTTGTCATTGGCCTTGGCTGTGTAGAAAATGCGGGCCCGCTGCTCGACGTAATTCTTGGTGGTACCGCTGTCGTTTGCTCCCCAACGGGTCTTAACTCCAGCTGCATTGAGGATTGCGCCAGTATTCCCATTGATTTCACCGTTGGCTATCCCAGCTGCGCCTAAAGCCCAGGCAGGCGCAATAAGGTAGCCGGTTCCCCCGCCAGTATGATAGTTGGCATTCGCACCGCGCACGGCAAACGACCCGTTGAACAGGTTCTCCAGAGCAAATGCCTGTGATGCGGCCAGAGTGAGTACCCCAGCAGTTGCTGCTACAACTAATTTCTTTTTCATTTGTCATACCTCCTTCATGGTTGATAAAAAGCATAGTAGTTGATTACGGCTTGATTCAGTTCATACAGGAACGTACATCACCACCTTTCGTTAATGAACATGATACTGCTATGACATACGAAAAGGATCAATAATCAAAAACCCACTTCTTCGCGATAAGTTCTTTCACCGCGTGAAATGGGCATCTTGTCATAAGCTTGCCTGTAGAATGCTGTATTTACCAGTTCCTAGCACCATCAAGACTCCTGACCTACCATATTCGGCTTGTCTTGTGTGTATCACCTGCACGGACCATTAAATTTGCGTAAGTTTAAACACCCAAATTCCATCTGTCAAGCGGCCATGTTCATTTTCCGCAGTTAATCGCCACCGGAAAAGCCGTGAGAGCGGTTCCAGAACCTGTCAACCTGCGCAAGCCACGCCAGAGAACGTTCTAAAATTTTAGTCACACTATACAATTTCCTAAACCCAAGTCAAGAATATTCTCAAACACTGTTCCATATTTTTCATTAATGCCCTGACTGGCAGAGTTCGGTCAGCACGCCATTGCTGCTTTTGGGGTGGATGAAGGCAATGCGTGTCCCATGTGCCCCTAACCTGGGAAGCGTGTCGATCATCCGTGCACCCTGCCCCTGCAGCTCCGCAATGGCCGCTTCGATGTCAGTTACTTCATAGGCAATATGGTGGATCCCTGGTCCGTTCTTCTCGAGGAATTTGGCAATCGGACTCTCTTCGGAGGTCGGTTCCAGGAGTTCGATCATGGATTCACCGATCCGGAGCATGGCAACCTTAACCTTCTGCTCCACCACCTCCTCGGAACCCTGAAAGGACATCCCAAGCTGGTCGCGATAGAAGGGAAGAGATTCTTCGAGTGATTTCACTGCGATGCCGATGTGGTTGATTTTTGTGAGCATTAAATCCCCATTTTGTCCAATAAATATTATAGAACCACCGTCTCAGTATGCTTGCCGAAGACCTTGCGGAATACATCCGCTATCTCGCCAAGCGTTGCATAGGTCCGCACTGCATCCATAATCGGCGGCATCAGGTTGTCACTCCCTTTCGCCACGATCTCAAGGGCCTGGAGTGAGGCCTGTACCTTTGCGTTGTCACGGCTGCCCTTCATTGCAGCCAAAGATTTCTTCTGGGAGATCTCAACCGCCTCTTTTACTTTGAGCAAGCCGGTTGGCGGCGGCTCCTGGACGGTGAATTTGTTGACACCAACGATGACGAGGTCATTGCTTTCGATGGACTTTTGGTAGGCATATGCCGAATCCTGAATTTCCTTCTGCTGAAAACCCCGGGAGATCGCTTCTACAGCGCCGCCAAGCTTGTCGATCTTCTCGATATAGTCAAGGGCGGCCTTCTCGATCTGATCGGTGAGGGACTCCACGAGAAAACTCCCAGCCAGCGGATCTATAGAGTCTGCGGCACCTGACTCGTAGGCAATAACCTGCTGGGTGCGGAGCGCAATACGGACCGAGTCCTCCGTAGGAAGGGCCATGGCCTCGTCGCGGGAATTGGTGTGCAGCGACTGAGTGCCACCCAGTACTGCAGCCAGGGCCTGCATCGTGACCCGCATGATGTTGTTGTCCGGTTGCTGTGCAGTGAGTGTGCACCCGGCCGTCTGGGTGTGAAAACGGAGCATCATGGACTTGGGGTCTTTTGCGTTGAAGCGCTCTTTCATGATCTTTGCCCACATACGGCGGGCCGCACGGAATTTGGCCACCTCCTCAAACAGGTTGTTGTGTGCATTGAAGAAGAAAGCGAGGCGTGGGGCAAACTCGTCCACGTCAAGACCGGCCTTGATGGCCGCTTCAACGTAGGCAATGCCGTCAGCGATGGTAAATGCGACCTCCTGAACCGCGCTGGACCCGGCTTCGCGGATGTGGTAGCCGGAGATGGAGATGGTGTTCCACTTGGGAACGCTGTCCTTGCAATAGGCAAAGATATCCGTGATGATCCGCATCGACTCCTTGGGGGGGTAGATGTAGGTGCCGCGGGCCATATATTCCTTCAGGATATCGTTCTGGATGGTGCCGGAGATCTTGTCGGCAGATACCCCCTGCTTTTCTGCCACGACGATGTACATGGCAAGAAGGATGGCAGCGGTAGAATTTATGGTCATGGAGGTGGAAACCTTATCCAGGGGAATGCCGTCGAAAAGGGTTTCCATGTCGGACAGTGAATCTATAGCGACCCCCACTTTGCCTACTTCACCTTGGCTCATGGCGGCATCTGAATCGTACCCCATCTGGGTCGGGAGATCAAAGGCAACGGAAAGCCCTGTCTGTCCGGCCTGCAGAAGATACTTGTACCGCTCGTTCGACTCCTTGGCTGTTCCGAAGCCTGCATACTGCCGCATGGTCCAGAAACGTCCACGATACATGGTAGGCTGAACCCCGCGGGTGTACGGATACTCCCCCGGGAACCCAAGCTGCTCATCGTACCCTGGATAGTCAAAGCCCGGCGCGAAGCAGCGATCCATTTCTATGTTGGAGGTAGTTCGAAACTCTTTCTTCCGCTCCGGGGACCTGGATATGTTTTTTGCAACAACAGTATCCAGCCAGTTTTTCTTCTTATCTGAGATACTCATATGGTTCTCCTTCAATGGCGATAAATGAAAACATCCCCTTTGTCCTCATGAGCGCACAAGATTGTATGCTATTGAGGTAAGGGGATGTCAAAATCATAAAAAGAGCTGGAAACTTCTCAGAGGATTGCCTTGACCAGGGCCAGCGCCTCGTCACTTACCTCGTCCGGGTGCCTGCCTGCTGAAGCATCAACCCTTACCCCGTGCCAACGTGAGATTTCCTTGAGATAAAACTCCCGCATACGCTCATAATATTCGAGACCACCTTCGTGGTGAATCTGCAGCACATCCTCGATCCTCTCATAAGCTTCTGTTGCCGGGACATCGATGAATATGGTCAAGTCGGGGAATATCTCGTCTTCGGAGAGAAACCCCCTGGAAATCTTGTCAAGATGCCGCAACACATCAAAATGTTTCGTGTAGCCGCTTACCCAGGCGTTTGCCAGCGAGGATACACTGGATTGTTTGCAGAGCACGATCTTATCCTGCTCCAGTGCCGGGGCAACGATATTGTTGAAGATCTCGGTCCGCACTGCTCCTTCAAACAAGAAGTCTGCCCGGGCATTTTTCCCGAACTGCCAATTGAGCATTGACTCCATCCCCAACTCCTTCACCCTACCGGAATCAGGATTCGCACATTCAACAACATCGTATTTCATGTCGACCAGCGCCTTGTGCAAAGCGACGATAGCTGCCTTGGCCTGCTGGCCCGAGCCACTGATCCCTTCGATAACTATGAATTTCCCTTTTCTCACGATATCCTCCTAAATAATCGCCTTTAGATAGGCAATGGTCTTTTCACGCTTCAGCTGCTTGATCTCTTCCGGGTTCACTTCCACAAACTTCTCGTCAGGCGTGACCTTGAACAGAGGCTGTCCTTTCTGAACGATGCTGCCGTCCGCGCCCTGCATGATGATTTTATCAATGGTGCCGGAGAAGGTTGCACGGACGGTATTGAACATCTTCATGACCTCGATGATGTAGAGGGCCTGACCTTTTACAAAATGCATCCCTTCCTGAACAAACGCCGGCAGTCCGGGCGCTTCCTGTCCATAGTACATGCCGCCGCAGATGGCGACAATTTCGTCGGCCTTGGTGGACGGCGGCGGAACCAGTATTTTTTTCGTGCGGGCCTGCAGCTCCAGGTCATTCAGATAATCAGGGATCGTCACTTCCAGGTCCTCTTCCACCTTGAAATCCCAGAACCGGGTATTCTCAGCGACGATGAAGAGCATGCCGAGCAGCTCAAGACCTGCCTCAAAACCCATATGCCCAGACTGTATCTCAGCCCATTCCTCAGGCGAGAATCCATTCTGCGGCTTTTCCCTCTCCAGCAGTGCAGAGAGCTTGTCAAACTCGTGCAGCCCAAGCTTGAAACGATCTGAAAGTGTAGTGTAGAAGCGGAGGCCCTTCTGGAGGAGATCGTTGTCATGGCCCCAGATAACCTCGGCAGCAGGCGCTGACGGGTTAAAATCCATGTTCAGGTACGCATAGGTATCAGCCAGGATAACGAATGGGTTGTCATGCCAGACCACCTTCCCCTTCTCCATGGTGAAGTTATTCCGGTTTATGGAAAGCCAGCCAGAGAGAAGGTGCGGGTCTTCCAGCAGCTTGTCCATGGGGCGGGTAACCAGCGTTCCCTTCCGGTCGATAATCTGCGACATGATCTTGCCGAAGTTCGGGTCATCCGGAAACTGCTCGACCATCTTCTTGGCATAGTGCTTCTTCAACTGCAGAAATGCCGCAACAGTGTCGAGCTTGCTGGCCTCTTCCTTCAATAGACCGACGAGGGTGAGGTACGGCACGACAAAGCGTGTGGTCGGCTTGGCCATGACGTTCTGTCCAAGGAACCAGTTGACCAGGCCGTAATGGAACTCAAGGTTGGTAGCCAGGTCAGAACCGCGCAAGATGGTCTTGCCCAGCACTCTGGAGAGATGCTGGTAGCTTGCAAGACGCTCTTCTCCCTTGGTGAGGAGCAGGGCGATATTGGAGTCATAGGCGCCTGCAACCTTGTAGAGCATGAACATGCCGGTGTCCGGGTTCACCAGACAGATCCCCTGGTCGTCACGAATTTCACCTTCGATCGGGTTTGACCAGTAACGGATCATGCCGCCGGCGTGAGGAGAAAGGGAGCAGTCGGTGGCATTCAGCCGCGCCTCGGCTGCAGCGCCAAAACGAGGGATTCGCTCAGGCTTGGGTAGACGCTTCTTATGTCGCGCCAGCAGGGCCATCCCCTCAACCAGCGATTCGACTATGAAAAAGTCGTTCTTGTCTTTGGGATTTGTAAACTTGAGAGAGTAGCAAAGCTCGGAAACCCTGTGCTCAACCTGAATCCGGGTGTTCACTTCCATGAAGTAGTAGCGGTCCCGGTCAACGATGCACTCGAAGGTGGATGCGGAATCAAGGCCAACCGCCTGACCGAACTTGGTTGAGTCCGCTTCCATTCGTTTGAGTACATTCAGGTCGCTCTCAAGAGCCTTGATCTCTGCCTTTCGACCAGCCTGCTTTGCCTTTGCGATGGAAAGCGCCAATCCTTCCTGGGTAACGGATATTTCCAGAAGCTTCTGCTCGTGCATCTGAAGTGAGCAGTCACGTCCCCCCAGGGAAACGCACCAGTCGCCGTTACCCAGAAGCTGTATTTCGTTGTGGCGGGTCTGCTCGATGTTTAACTCGATCAGGACGTTCTTGTTGTCGCCGACACCGTTGGCCTTCACTTCATTGAGGACTTCCCGCACCAGGGTCGGTGACTCGAGAGCAGCATCCTTGATCTGCTTGTCGGTAGGTTTTTTGAGGGTAAGCAGCGATGCTCCGAGGATCCGCTGCCCCTTGCCGCCGCCCCCGCCAATTGCCTTGAGCCGGATCCGGCTGCCCGGGTACTCCTTGAACATGTTCTCAACTTCAACTTTTACCTGGGCGCCCAACTCCTCAATAGAGTAGAGATCCAGACCTTTATCGTAAGAAGCATAAAGTATCTGGTCAGCCAGGTCTTCCAGGGAAAGCTTGGCATCCTTCAGTATAGTGGCGTCAAGCTCAATCCCTTCTGCTTTGGCAAGGTCCAGCAGTTTTTCCCGGGTCGGATGCTTCTTTACCAGGGTACGTGCGGTGACATTGTTGATACCGGGGGTTACGCTGACCCCCACCTGCAGGGCGGTCCGCTTGGCCTCGTCCTTTTTACCGGCGTTGGCCTGGGTTTGGGAGTTGGGGCCGATGAACGAAAGACCGGCCTTCTCGATCTCTAAAACGAACTCTCCGTCTTCGGCCATGAAGCCGTAACCTGCAAATATGGAATCGTAGTTGTTGTCTTTGGCAATCTGGATGATCTGGCCGATCCGCTCAACCCGCTCTTCCTTGCTGGCCCCTGTGTAGTCGGGCACCCTGTGGACGCGGGTTGAGTCGGTCAACTGACGCAGCTCCGGGGCAAGGGCATTGGCATAAACGATAGAGTCTTTTTCGGAAAGAAGAATACCGTAATGGGTGACCCCCATCTCTTCAAAGACATCCATGGCCTCTTTTCGGATTGGCCCACGGCATACTATGAGGGGTTTCAGGTCCTCACAGGCGAATGAGCGGACCCATTCTGATGGGGACTGGCCAAGACGGCGGTCCCGGTGAATCAGGGGATTGTTATTGTACAGATCAGTCATTGGTCTCTATCTCCAATTCGTTAAAATAATTAATCTAGCAATAACACGGAGTCACTGAGAGCACGGAGAAAACCCAAGAGTTAGATTTTAAACCAAAAAGCTTTATTGTCTTTCTCCGTGTGCTCCACATCTCCGTGTTATTAAATTATGAATTAATGGAACTCGCGCTGGGGGCCGCCCATCGGTGATGCTTTGTAGTGCCGCAGCAGGAAGTGCAGATTCTCGCCAAGCACTTTCCGCAGATCGGTGGGCATGACGATGGAGGAGATGGAGCCAAGGGACAGACCTTCCTTCGGGTTCATCAGCTCTTTTTCGTAACGCTGGTTCAGTGCCGCTTCCTGGGCTTTGAGCCACTCGGCTGCTTCCTTCTCCGCGTCCAACTTTGCGGATCCCGGTTCCATGCCCGCCTTCACTCGCTCGTCAGCACCCTTCTTGATCATTTCTGATGCAGATGCACGCATCTTCCGGACGTCGTCCTTGTAGACAAACTCCTTGCCGGCAGGTCCCATGACCGCCAGGCGGGTTGTGGGAAGCGCCAGCACCAGGTCGGCGCCGGTGGGATAGTTGTTGTAGGAAGCATAGGCGCCGCCGTAGGCGTTGCGCAGGATCAGCAGGATGCGGGGGGTACGGACATCGACGATGGAGTCGAGCATGGTGCGACCGGCCTGAACGATGCCGCGCGCTTCCTGCTCACGCCCCGGCAGGAAGCCGGTAGTATCTTCCATGAAGATGATCGGGATGTTGTAGATGTTGCAGAAGCGGACAAACCGGGCGATCTTGACGGCGGAGTCGCAGTCGATCTGGCCCGAGGAGACGGCCGAGTTGTTGGCACAGAAGCCGACTACATGGCCTCCCAGGCGACCGAAGGCAGTGACAACCTCCCGGGCGCGCTCCGGCTGAAGCTCGAAATAGTCGCCATGGTCGCAGATCTGCTGAATGACGATCGAAACGTCGAACGGTGTGTTGAAGCCGGTCGGAGAGTTGAATGCCTTTTTCAGCAGGGTATTGATTTCCCAGGTCTTCCGGTCGAGCGGATCGCTGGTCTCCTGGAAGGGGGGCGCCACGCCGTTGTTGTCGGGTATGTAGGAAAGCAGGCGCACAGCCGTGCGCAGGGCAGCCACTTCATCAGTGACCGTGAGGTCGGCCACGCCCGTTTTGCCGTGAACTTTCGGCCCTCCCAGCTCTTCCGGGGTTACGTCTTCGCCCAATACAGACTTGACAACACCCGGGCCGGTCAGCCCGAAGAAGGTGTCGTTAGGCTGGATCACGAAGCTTCCCTGGCGAGGCAGGTAGCTGCCGCCGCCGGCATTGAAGCCGAACATGCACATGACCGAGGGGACCACGCCGCTGATTTTGCGCAGGGCGGTGAAGACCTCGGCATAGCCGTCCAGGCCGCCGACTCCGGCCGGCACGAAAGCGCCTGCGGAGTCGTTCATGCCGATGAGCGGGATCCCTTTCTCGCCGGCAAGGTACATCAATCGGGCCAGCTTGTTGCCGTTGGTGGCGTCGATGGAGCCGGCCCGAACGGTGAAGTCATGGCCATAAAGGGCGACATCGCGACCGCCGATATTGATGATGGCGGTCACCAGCGAAGCGCCGTCAAGATTTTTGCCCCAGTTCTGGTAGAGAACGTTGGGCTCCTTGTCTGTCAGCACCTTGATCCGCTCCCAGACGGTCATACGCTTCTTGAAGTGCTGTTTCTCGATCTGTTCGATCTTGACAGACTTGATCGGGCGCTGGATAAGGTCATAGCCTTCCTTCATCGCCTCTTCATAGCCCCCGGTCGTCCTTGAGATTTCGCCCGGTATCTTGAATTCAACTAATTCGGGCGGGTCAAAAGGGTTCTTTAATGCTGGTTTGATCGCGCTTTTAGACATCTTGGAGATCCTTCCGGTACGTTGGATTTTTAACTGCAATTCCACCTGAATTTACCTTTGATATTGGTCAAAAAAATACGCCTGAGCTTTATTTTTATAAAAATAGAACGCCCTATCTGACAACAACAGCCAGAACCTTGACCTCTGATCCATCCTTAGACAACAGACGATGCCTGAGAGATGAGTCGAAATAGACGCAATCACCCTCTTGAAGGGTAATGCGCTCGTCTTCAAGAAGCAGTTCGGCTGTTCCCATTACAACAAACAGGAACTCCTCTCCGTCATGGCTATAAGTGTTCTCTTCGTGAGGCTTCTCGGTTACAGTGAGAAGAAATGGTTCCATCTTCTTGTTCTGTTTGCGAAACGAAAGCGACTCGTAAGAATAGCCCTGGCTGGTACCGGAGCGGGAGATAACCCGGGGGATCAACTTCCCCTCCCCCTTCCGGACCACCTCGTAACGGCACTCCTCTTCCTCTTCGATGAAGAACAAGCCGATTTTTACGTCAAAGAAATTGGCTATTCTGGAAAGTGTTGCGATTGGTGGGGAGACGTTATTGTTCTCTATCTGTGAAATAAGCGCAGGGGAAAACCCTGTCTCCTTTGCCACAGCCTGGAGGGTCAGTTTCTTAGCGAGGCGGAGCTTTTTTATCTTTGCCCCGATGTTGTATTCTGACATTAAAGCCCCGTTATATACGGAAAAATAAAACCGATTTTTATTTTCGCTGAAAAATACTCAATTACACAAAATGTGTCAATAAAATTTTAATCTGGACCAATAAACCGGCGCATAGGGGAGATTCGCCCAACTATGCAGAATCAGGGGGGAAGATGCAGCAGTGGTTTCGATAACTTTTTTTATTGGCAGTTAACGCCTCAGTATTTTGCGTGCAATTACTTCAAGCGTATGCATGACCCGGGTACTTTGACCATGCTGTTTGAGCCCGTCGGAAAGCTGCATCATGCAGCCGGGGCAACCGGTAGCAACCGCCTCGGCGCCGGATTTGGCAATGGCAAGACTCTTGGCCTCATTGATAGTCATTGAAGAACCATAGTGGTAAACGTTGAAAGTCCCGCCAAGACCACAGCAGCGGTCGGCGCCCTCCATTTCCACAAACTCGACACCCGGGGTCCCCTTGAGCAACTCGCGTGGCTGCCGGGTAATGGCACGGGTCCGAAGGTGGCAAGGGTCGTGGTAGGTGACCTTCAAATAGTCACCTGCTCCGGTCTCCTCAGGGTTGAGACCCAGCCAGTGGAGGAGCTCAGCAGCGTCAACGGTCTTTTCTGCTACTGCCTTGAACCGGGCAGCCAGCTCCGGATGCTTTCTGCCGACCACAGCCGGGTAAAACTTGTGGAGCGCCCCCCCGCAGGTGGCACATGCAGTCATGATATAATCAGCCTGATGTTTTTCGATGGCTGCCAGATTAAGCTCCGCGAGCTCCCGGACGGTATTGAGGTCGCCGCCGGACATGGCTGGCAGACCACAGCACTGCTGCTCTTTCGGGATGATTACCGTGCAACCCAAATGGCGAAAGAGCGCCAGAGCCGCCTCACCAATCTCCGTATAGACAAAGTTGGTCATACATCCCACAAAGAAGAGCACTCGCGGTTTACCCGGCTCTCCCGGGATCACCTCCGGGTGACGGCCGATAAACGGCTTGCGGGCTATTTTGGGAATATGCCGCTTGTTGCCGATGAACGGCAGTGGGAAACGAAGACGCAGACCTGCGTTTTGCGGAACCTTGCGGAAAAAGAGCGGACCAAGGATGGCGGCAGCCAGAGCACCGAAGTTCATCAGCTTCCGGTTGGTGATTACCCTGCCGACAGCCTGGTGGAAGGTCGTGAGTCCTCGCTGCGCAGCCAGTGCCTCGCGGGCAGCAATGACAATCTCGTCAGTTGGAACCTCATTGGGGCACTTCTCCACGCAGCTGCCACAGAGAAGACACTTGGACATCGCCGCATAGGTCTCATCATCGAGAGTGATATCCCCCTTGAGGATATGCTGGGCCAGTGCCACCTTGCCGCGGGCAACTGCAGGCTCGCGCTGAAAGGCGGTAAAGGCGGGGCAGTTTGCCCTGCAGGCGCCGCATTTGACGCACTTCTTCAGTTCCTGTTCAACGCGCTTGAGTGCCTCGGTATTTTTCATTTGGGTTCCACTCAAAGGCTTAATAACACTGAGAATAGGAGTGAACGGAGAAAAAGCTTATTGATTATAAACTATAAACTAAGCCTTCTCCGTGTTCTCCGTTTCTCCGTGTTGTTAAATTGCCGTTTTGGTCAAAGCGGGAACATCTTCCCCGGGTTGAGTATATTGTTCGGATCCAGAGCCTTCTTGACCGCTTTCATCGCACCCATCTGGGCCTCTGAAAGCTCCAGAGGAATATAGGGCTGCTTCGCCAGGCCGATGCCATGCTCACCCGACATGGTGCCGCCCAGGTCAAGAGCTGCCTGGAAAACCTCTCGGATTGCCTCATGAGCCTTTTCATCCATACCCGGAATATCCTTGTCGATCATGACGTTGACATGAATATTGCCATCTCCTGCATGGCCGAAGTTGACGATAGGGATGTCGTACTTCCGGGCAATCACGTCGATCCTGCGGATAACGTCAGGCACCTTGCTGCGCGGCACCACAATATCCTCATTGTACTTTGTAGGGTTCACATCCCTCAACGACGGTGAGACCAGCCGCCGCACTTTCCAGAGGTTCTCCCCCTCAGCAGCATCCTTGGCAATACGGAACTGAACCAGTCCCAGAGGTTTGATCAACTCATGAATCTGAACTGCCTGTTTCTCGACAAGATCCCTGTCTCCGTCCACCTCGATTATCAGAACCGCCCTCCCCTCTGCCGGGAGGCCAAGACTGAAACGTTTGTCAACGCACTGCAGGGTGGCGTGGTCCATAAACTCAAGCGTTGTCGGGATGATCTTCCCCTTGATGATAGTGGAGACTGCCGTGGCTGCACCATCGATGGAATCGAAAATGGCAAGCATGGTCTTTCTAGCGTCCGGGTACGGCAACAGCTTGAATATTATCTTGGTGATAACACCAAGTGTCCCTTCCGAGCCGCACATAAGCTTGGTAAGGTCATACCCGACCACCCCTTTGTAGGTCTCTCCGCCGGTCCGGATGACCTCTCCGGTCGGAAGCACCAGCTCCAGCCCCATCACAAAGTCCTTGGTGACGCCGTATTTGACTGCCCGGGGGCCACCTGCACACTCGGCAACATTTCCGCCAAGGGTAGAGAATTTGAGCGATGCCGGATCAGGCGGATAGAAGAGTCCCAGCTTCTCAACTTCTATCTGGAACTGCTCCGTGATAACGCCAGGCTCCACCTCGGCCACCAGGTTGTCGGTGTCTATCCTGAATATCCTGTTCAGCCTTGTGGTAACCAGAACAACGCCACCCCCCTTCGGAAGTGCCCCGCCGGTAAACCCGCTTCCTGCACCACGCGGAAAGACAGGAAACAGCTCAGCATTGGCAAGTTTCATCACCGCAGAGACCTCTTCCGTACTCCCGGGATGGACAACCGCATCAGGAAGAAACTCCATCTGGGTAGCGTCGTATCCGTAGCAGATCAGGTCCTGCTGCTTCGTAGCAACATTATCGTCGCCAACAATTTTCTTCAATTCATTGATAATCCGAATATCAATCATAAAAACCCCTTAATAACCTCAATACCACGGAGACCCGGAGGTCACGGAGCAAAATGTTATTTTTTTGCAACAACCGGCAACACCGTCCCGCCTTCGGGAATGACGTACGCCGAATAATCCGTTGGAAGCATCTCCTCTGCCTTCTCAACTGCCGTTTCAAGATTCATTGCCGGGGTCATGCCCATGGTTCGAACCTCCTCTGGGTGGAGATTCGAGACCAGTATGATCCGAAACCGCTGGGCCTTGGTCAGTAATGAATAGGCAGTCTGACCGTTGATCTCGTAATGACGGCGGAGTTCGGCCTCGAATCCATCCAGTTGACTGAACCTGAACCAGTTAAAGAAGGTGGCGTTGCCGTAGCCATCCCGACACTCGGCCAACAGAATCATGGTCCCGCCATCTTTCAGTGCCTGACAGCCGTACTCCATAGATTTATGTGCCTGGATCAGGTTGATATCTTTCGGCAACCCCCCGCAGGATACGACAACAAGATCAGCCTTTTCCCTGAGCGGATAGCTGAACTGCTCCGCATAAAAACGGCACCCGGCCTCGAACGCCTCTTTCCAATGGCCCGCAAAACAGGCGATTATCCGTTTTTGAGGGCCCAGCACGGTATTGAAGATAAAGGCAGTCTTTACCATCGCACAGGCATCAACCATTGCCTGATTGACCGGATTGCCTTCAATAGTGCCTGTCGTTGCCAGCTGGTTTTTCCCTCCCCCCTCACCGGGGTTGAGGACTGCGAAGTGGCTCGCCATGCAGCTCTTTCTGCTGGCAACCCCCGGCAGGATGCTCTTGCGACCGCCACCGAATCCGGCAAAATAATGAAAGCCGATTGTTCCCGTGAGGATCACCTGGTCAGCCTCAATAATCGCTCGATTTATCTCTACTTCCACCCCGGTCGAGGTCTTTCCAAGGTAAACCAGCCGCCCAGGGTCGTCACAGTCATGGTCTCGAACACGGACCCTGCCCCAAAGAGAGCCGACGATCTTCTTGTGCTCGTGCTCGGTCTGTCCGCGGTGAATCCCAAGGGCAATAAGGATCTCGATATGGGAGTCGGGAATCCCGACCTTGTTGAGACGCTCTACCAGCAGAGGGAGGTAGATCTCGCTTCCGGTGTAGCGGGTTATGTCGGAAGTCACGATAACTACCCGGTCGGCAAAACGGAATCGTTCGATAAAGGAGGCACAACTGTCTAAGGCTGCGGAAACAAGCTCTTCAGGAGAAGCTGATGGAATAGCCGGGGAGGCAACTATCTCCCCCAGCAGCCGACCCGGCTGAAGGGAAAAATTGCAGGATGTCTCACCATACTTTAATTGCATTTTTTTACCTGAAAATGTCTGTCAGGAATGTGCCAGCTTTTTTTGACGCCTCTCTTCCTTGAGCATGTCCACCGCAAGAAGAAAAACCCCTACACAGATCAGTGAATCGGCCACATTGAAGGCTGGCCAGTGATACCTCTTCCAGTAGACATCCAGGAAATCTATAACCTCCCCCAGCCGGACACGGTCGATAAGATTCCCGACAGCTCCGGAGAGGATCATTGCCAACGAGACCTGGGCCAGCTTCTGGTCCCTGCGAAGCTTGTGAAAGGCGACAATGATCACAATGACCGCCACAATAGAGATAACGATGAAGAAGGGGATACGGAATCTGGTGTCTGCCAAGAACCCGAAGGCAGCCCCGGGGTTTCTGACATAGGTGATGCTGAAGAAGCCCTCTAGCACCGGGATCGACTGGTGCAGGTCCATGACGCGATCAATGTAGACCTTGGTAAACTGGTCGATCAGCAGCGACAGGGCTGTTACGAGCAGCAGGATCAGATAACTCGGCTTCGCACCGTCCATCATTTTACCGCCTTAATGCATTTGGGGCAGATCGAAGGATGATCGGAATCGGTGCCGATCTCTTCGCTGTAGCACCAGCAACGTTCGCACTTCACGCCGGGCGCGGCAACGACCTGCACCCTCATTCCTGGGATTGACTCAACGGCAATACCTTCACCTTCGAGGGAATCTGCAAGATCGACCTTTGAGACAATGAAGACCCCCGGCAACTCCGCGATGTACCCCTCAAGGAACGCGCGGAGATCCGGTTCCGCACATATGATAACAGATGCATCCAGCGAATGGCCGATGGTCTTTGCCACCCGCGCCTGCTCCAGGGCCTTGGATACCTCGCTACGGACCTTCATGATCCGCTCCCAGCGTTCCACGAGGGAATCGTCTCTCCATTCGGGCCTCAAAGCGGGAAAAGCTGCCAGATGAACGCTCGACTCGCGCGTGCCGGGCATATATCCCCAGACCTCGTCGCTGGTAAAGGAGAGGACCGGCGCAATGAGCCGCACCAGGGTGTCAAGAATCTGATACATGACGGTCTGGGCAGAGCGACGTTCCAACGAGTCCTTTTTGCTGGTATAAACCCGGTCTTTGAGTATGTCCAGATAGAATGCGCTCATCTCCACGGTACAGAAGCCGTTCACCGCGTGATAGAGAACGTGGAACTCGTATTCGGTGTATGACTTCAGCACCTTCTCCTTGAGCAGCTCAAGCTGATGGAGAGCCCATCGGTCAAGTTCGGGCATCTTCCCCTGTTCGACCGAGTCCCGTGCCGGATCGAAGTCGTGGATGCTCCCGAGGATGTAGCGGCAAGTGTTACGGATGCGGCGGTACGCCTCGGAGAGCCGGGTCAGGATCTCCTGCGATATCCTGATATCATCCCGGTAGTCCTGTGCAGCGACCCAGAGGCGGAGGATCTCGGCACCGAATTTCTTGATGACCTCTTCAGGGGCAACCACGTTGCCAACCGATTTGCTCATCTTGCGGCCGCTGCCGTCCACCACAAAGCCGTGGGTCAGAACGTTCCGGTACGGCGCCGTGCCCCGGCTCCCCACGCTCTCCAGCAGAGAGGAATGAAACCAGCCGCGGTGCTGATCGCTCCCCTCAAGGTACATGTCTGCAGGCGAGGAGAGTTTAGGGTTTGACTCAAGGACTGCGGCGTGGGAAACGCCGGAGTCGAACCAGACGTCCAGGATGTCCATCTCCTTCTCGAAAGCCCCGGCGCCGCACTCAGGGCACGTGGTCCCCTCCGGCAGGAGCCTTGCAGCCTCCCAGTCGAACCATACGTCGGAACTCTCTTTCTTGAATATCTCAGCCACATGATCCATCAGTTTGCCGTCAGCGATGAATTCGCCACATGCAATGCAGGAAAAGGCGGTGATCGGAACCCCCCAGGAGCGCTGACGCGAAATGCACCAGTCGGGACGGTTCTCGATCATACCGAAAATCCGCTCCTTGCCCCACTTCGGAATCCACTGGACATTGTCGACCGCCTCCAGCGACTTCTGCCGCAGATTGTTGGCCTTCATGGAGATGAACCACTGCTCGGTCGCACGGAAGATAATCGGCTTCTTGCAGCGCCAGCAGTGCGGGTAGGAGTGGGAAACCGATCCCGAGCCGACCAGGGCACCAACCTCTGCCAACTTCTCTATGACATTCGGATTGGCGGCAAAGACGAACTGTCCGCCGAAAAATTCAAGGGTCTGGATGAACTTGCCGTGATTGTCCACCGGGTTGTAGATGTCCAGACCCTCCTTCAGTGCAACTTCATAGTCGTCCTGTCCATGGCCTGGAGCGGTATGGACACAGCCGGTGCCAGCCTCAAGTGTGACATGCTCACCGAGCAGTATCACGGAGTCACGGTCATAGAACGGATGCCTGCACAGTTTCTTCTCCAGCAATGTCGAAGGGAAGGTGGCAATGACGCTCCCCTCCAGCTTGTTTGCGGCAAGAAATGCGTCCTTCAACCCTTCCGCAACTATCAGCGCTTCGCCGTTCACTTCCACGGCTACGTAGGTGAATTCCGGGTGCAGTGATATCGCAAGGTTGGCAGGGATTGTCCAGGGGGTCGTAGTCCAGATTACAACAAAGGTCTTTTTACCTGCCAGCTGAGGCAGATCGGCAGAGATATCGTCCTTTAGCGCAAACTTGACATAGATTGAGGGTGATGTATGATCCGCATGCTCCACTTCCGCTTCGGCAAGTGCGGTAACACACGACGAGCACCAGTGAACCGGTTTCTTGCCGCGATAAAGTCCTCCGTTGTGGGCGAATTTTGCCAGCTCGCCAGCCGTAATCCCCTCGTACTCGTAGTTCATGGTGAGATACGGGTTTTCCCAGTCTCCCAGCACGCCGAGCCGCATGAACTCATCTCGCTGGATGTCGATGAACTTGCCCGCATACTTCCGGCACTCGCGGCGCATCTCCAGCTTGGTCATCTCGTGCTTCTTGGAGCCCAGGTTCTTCTCAACCTGCAACTCGATGGGGAGACCGTGGCAGTCCCAGCCCGGCACATAGGGGGCATTGAACCCCTCCATACGTTTGCTCTTGAGTATGACGTCCTTGAGTATCTTGTTCAGGGCATGGCCGATATGAATGTGCCCGTTTGCGTAAGGAGGGCCGTCATGGAGGAGATAGAGCGGTTTCCCTTTCCCGCTCTCTTCCATCTGAGCGTAGAGACCCGCTTCGTCCCATTTCTTAAGGATTTCCGGCTCCCTCTGATTAAGGTTTGCCTTCATCGGAAAAGATGTAGAAGGCAGGTTGAGAGTATCTTTATATTCCACGGGGATTCCTCCGAAATGATTGAACTGAAAAGCGTTACGCTACTCGGAACCCGTTGAAAAGTCAAGGAGAAAGGGATTTAACGCTTGAGTAATGCCCCGTGAAATGCTATAGCCGTCAAGTTGTTTAACGGAGGCATCAGTGAAGCATGGCGAGCAGGAATCATTCTGGGGTGGAATCGTAAAATCGATGGGACTGGTTTTCGGCGACATCGGCACAAGCCCTATTTATACTCTTACCGTCATCATGACCCTCACCAGGCCCACGCCCGACCATGTTTTCGGAATTCTGTCACTTATTGTATGGACTCTGATTATCCTTGTAACAGTAGAGTATGCATGGCTCGCGATGAGTTTGGGGAAGAAGGGGGAGGGGGGGACGATAGTCCTCAAGGAAATCCTTTCCAAACTCATGAAGCCGGGGCGCCAGATTGCTTTTGTCGGCTTTCTGTCGTTCCTGGGAGTCTCCCTGCTGCTGGGGGACGGTGTCATAACCCCTGCAATCTCCATACTTTCCGCTGTTGAAGGCCTGGAACTGATCCCAGGAATGGAGCATACCCCCCAGGGGGTACTCATTCTGATTGCCGCCGTTATCGCCGTCGGACTTTTCATCTTCCAGTACTTGGGTACGGATAAGGTTGCTAAGGCATTCGGCCCGTTGATGGTTATCTGGTTCGTCTCTCTCACGGTTTCCGGTATTGTTGCAATTACCTCCGCGCCTGAGGTTCTGAAGGCCGTTAGCCCCTGGTATGCCATCCACTATCTCGCAACCAACGGCTTTGCAGGTTTTTTTATCCTCTCCGAGGTCATACTCTGCGCGACAGGTGGTGAGGCACTCTACGCAGACATGGGGCACCTTGGGCGCAAGCCGATCGTCCGCGCCTGGTATTTCGTGTTCTTTGCCCTGTTGGTCAATTACCTGGGGCAGGGTGCCTATATCCTGCATCACCCGGATGCGAAAAACATCCTGTTCGGAATGATCCGCTGGGAGGCGCCTCTCCTCTACATTCCGTTCCTCATTCTCACGGTAGCTGCAACAGTCATCGCATCCCAGGCACTTATCAGCGGGGTATTCTCCATTGTCTACCAGGGGATCACCACGCGGATCATGCCGCTCATGAAGGTAGAATACACATCCAGTCACCTGAAATCCCAGATTTACATCGGCTCGGTCAACTGGTTTCTGCTGGCGCTGGTAATAATGATTATGATTATTTTCAGGAAGTCGGAAAACCTGGCGGCGGCGTACGGTCTTGCCGTTACCGGCACAATGACCATTACCGGCATAATGATGGTGATGATCTTCTCCCGCACCACCAAGAAGTGGAAGGTGCCGATAGCTGTTTTTGTGACCCTGATTGACCTCGTATTCCTGTTATCGAACCTCAACAAGCTCCCGCATGGCGGTTACTGGTCGCTAATCCTTGCATCCATACCATTTGCAACCATCATGATCTGGACTCGCGGCCAGCTAGCGCTTTACAGGTCGCTCAAGCCGCTCGACATCGACACTTTTCTACTTTCTTACGAGCAGATACATGCAAAAGACAAGAACATCCCCGGCACCGGCCTCTTTTTCACCAAGGAGTGGAACGTTGTCCCGCCTTATGTTGTTCACTGCATCATCAGGAGCAATATCATCTACCAGAGAAATATCTTCATCTCCATCATTCGCACTGACGAACCGTTCGGGGTTTATTCCTGTCTGAATACCGGGATCGGTCCGGGTCTTGATTCTTTCGAGATAAGGGCTGGCTACATGGAGAGAGTGGAGATAGAAAAGCTGCTGAGTGAGAATGGTATTCAGGAAAAAGTCATCTTCTACGGCGTTGAGGATATAGCCACCAACAACATCATCTGGGGGATATTCTCGTTCATCAAGAAGGTCACCCCAAATTTCGTTCAGTTCAACAAGCTCCCTGCAAGCAAGCTTCAGGGGGTCGTAACCCGGGTGGAGATGTAAGGCTCATCTAGGAGTCTGTCGGCCTTGAGATTCTGACCGAATCAACTTAACCCGTAAGTTGATTCTACTGGCCATCCTGATCAGTCAACAGATACCGTTTCGATAC
>JAYSLX010000159.1:0-5760 GCA_043725245.1 Geobacteraceae bacterium
TTTCGGGAAGCCGCTGATCCCTTTGTATTGGCGCTGGGTATGGAACAGGTCGCGCCTGCCCGTGACGATCTTATGGGTGTAGGCCTGGTGCCCTACGTCCCATATGAAGCGGTCGTTTGGGGAGTCGAAGCAGTAGTGGAGTGCCAGGGTAAGCTCCACGCAGCCCAGGTTTGATGCGAGGTGTCCGCCGGTTTTCGATACATTATCCAGGAGGAAACGGCGGACCTCGGCGCTGAG
This sequence comes from Geobacteraceae bacterium, assembly GCA_043725245.1. GTDB lineage: Bacteria > Desulfobacterota > Desulfuromonadia > Geobacterales > DSM-12255 > Geoanaerobacter. The sequence goes on from JAYSLX010000159.1 coordinate 238, forward strand.
TTTGACGAGGTCATCAGAAGAAAGCCGTTTCAGGTCTGAAGGGCTGTTTATCGTGTCGAGCAATGGGTACATAAACATCTCCTCCAGGCAATGGTGTGAGGTCGGTACAGTAAAGGTCTATCGGGTGTAACCGTTAGCACGGAACCACTCCACTGACTTGGCCAGTGCCTCGCGTGCCGGACGCTGCGGAAGCCCCAGCTCGCGGACCGCCTTTGTCGAATCGAAAAACATGATCTTTTTAGCCATGAGAACGCCGGCCAACGGGATAAGCGGCGGCCGGCCGGTAAGGCTTGAGAGCGCCTCGTTCAGGTATGCCGCCGCAAGTATCGGGGTGTAAGGGAGACGTACTTTGGGTGCCGATAGCCCGGTAATCTCCTCCAGTATCTCGAATATCCGGCAGAGGGTAAGGTTTTCGTTCCCCAGGATGTACTTCCCGCCGACCTCCCCCTTTTCTGCGGCAAGAATGTGACCCCTGGCGCAGTCTGCGACGTCGATGATATTCAGCCCGGTGTCAAGGTAGGCCGGCATTTTCCGGTTGAGGAAATCGACGATGATCTTTCCCGTGGGTGTCGGCTTGACATCACCCTGGCCCACCGGGGTGGAAGGGTTGACGATCACAAGGGGAAGCCCGCGAGGTATGAAGGATTCGGCTTGCCTCTCAGCCAGAAACTTGCTCTTTTTGTAGTGGCCGACCATGTCGGCGAATGTGACCTGCGAGGTCTCGCAACCGGGTCTGCCGTTACCCGGGTTTCCGAGGGTGCCGACGGAGCTGGTGTATACAACCTTTCTCAGGCCGAGCTTCAAGGCTGCTTCCAGGATGTTCCGGGTCCCGGCAACGTTGATGTCATACATCTCTGCCGGGTTTCTGGTCCAGAGGCGATAGTCGGCTGCGGCGTGAAAAAGGATATCACAGCCGGCAAGCCCTTCGATCAGACGTTCGCTGTCGCGCAGGTCGCCTTCCCATACCTCTACGTCGAGACCGGAGAGGTTTCTGCGGTCTGAACCGGCCCGTGCCAGTACCCGCACCCGGAAGCCGTCCGCAAGGAGTTCCCGCGTCAGCTGACCACCTATGAATCCGGTCGCGCCGGTAACAAATGCCTTCATTCACTCCACACCATGAAAAGTGAAAGGTGAAAAGTGAACATGCACCTTTCACCCTCCACCCTTCACTTGTCACAAGATTGTCAGGTTCGGTGCCTTATGCCTCTTTCCCGATGAGACGACGGTAGGTTCCCAGGGCCGTCAGAGGGAAGCAGTTACGATAGATATGGTACTTGATCATGAAGAACTTTGGGAAACCTGTGCCGGTGAACTGCTCTTCCTCCCAGGTGCCGTCGCTTCTCTGGGAGGAGAGAAGGTACTCGACACCGTTGGCAACCTCCGGTGATCTGACCTCGCCGCCGGCCATCAACCCGAGGAGCGACCAACCGGTCTGGGAGGGGGTACTCGGCCCTATCCCGGCAAGCGATGTGTCCCAGTAGGATTCGCAGCACTCGCCCCATCCTCCGTCCGGGTTCTGCTTGGATTTGATCCAGCCTATCGCCTTGCGGATGTATGGCTGGGAGGGGTTTTCACCGATAGCGGTGAGCCCGGTCAGTACCGACCATGTGCCGTAGATGTAGTTCACCCCCCAGCGTCCCCACCAGGAGCCGTCTTTCTCCTGCTCCAGTCGGAGGAAGTCCAGCGCGCGAACGGCAGCGGGGTGCTCCTTGGGGTAGCCGAAGCTTCCCATAAGCTCCAGCATGCGACCGGTAAGGTCGGCCGAGGGTGGATCGATGAGTGCCTCAAGGTCGGCAAAGGGTATCTTATTCAGCAGGTGCTTGGTGTTGTCCTTGTCAAAGGCGCCCCAGCCGCCGTTTTTGCTCTGCATCCCGAGGCACCATTCGATGCCCCGCCTGATGGCCTCTTCTTTTGAGCGCTCGTTCTTGACCGCCACATCCTTGATTGCCATCATGACGAAACCGGAGTCGTCCACGTCCGGGTACCAGTCGTTTAGGAACTCGAATGCCCATCCTCCCGGCTTCAGCTCCGGGCACTTGATCTTCCAGTCCCCGTCCTTGCGAACCTCACGGTCGAGCAGCCACTGGGCAGCCTTGACCAGAGCCGGGTGATCGTTCGGGACGCCGGAATCCACCAGCGCCTTAAGCGCCAGAGCGGTGTCCCAGATCGGTGAGACGCAAGACTGAAGCACCAGGCTTTCGTCGTCTTCGATGCAGAAATTCTCCAGGGCCTTGAGCCCCTTCTCCACCGCGGGATGGTCATTGGCGTATCCCAGGCAGTGGAGAGACAGGACTGCGTTAAGCATGGCAGGTTGGATGCCGCCCCAGTCACCGGTTGGTTCCTGGTGCTCCAGGACCCATTTCTCGGCAGCTGCCAGTGCCTTCTTCTTCAGCGGTCGGATCGGACTCCCTTCGTAAACCTTGAGCATATGATCGACGCCTATGAAGAAGTTCTTCCAGGTGAAGATGCCGTGCTCTTTGGTGAAGGTGTAGTCGATGGGGCGTGGCGGCCTGACGTAAAGCTCCTTCACACGGGAATTCGGCGGGAGTTTGCGCACCGGCCGCATGGTCATGACGATGGAAAGCGGAATGATGGTGGCCCTCGACCAGCTGGAGAGTTCGTACATGTTGAAATAGGCCCAGTTGGGGAAGAGCATCAGCTCGATCGGCATCGATGGGACGCCGAGCCATGAGAACTCGCCGAACAGGGCAAGGAATATCTTGGTGAAGACACGAGCCTTGAGAATCCCCCCCTGTGAGAGGATGAACTCCCTTGCCTTGGACATGGCGGGGTGGTCGGCAGGATATCCGGCCAGCTTAAGGGCAAAGTAGGCCTCAATGGTGGTGGATAAATCGCCGGGACCTCCGTACCAGACGGCCCAGTGCCCTTCAGCGGTCTGCTGGCGGAGGAGATAATTCGCCATCTTCCTCTCTTTGGCTTTGTTTACGAGCCCCATGAAGTGGAAGAGGATGATGTATTCTGATGTTATGGTGGCGTTGGACTCCAGCTCCGCCCACCAGTAGCCTTGAGGGAGTTGCTCGCGGAAGAAGAAGTCGCGGGTTCGCTCGATCGCCTGGTCAATCGGGCTGTTTGCTTCGCTAACCCCCTTCTTCCAGATGGATGCAGGGAGGTGGTGAACCTTGGCCCCTGTCTTGATCGGCGGGGTGGTCTCTGGTTCGATAGTCACGCCGTTGAACGAAGTGAGTGCATGGGATATGGGATGCTTGAAGGGGGAAATCGCCATGGGTACTCCCTGGTATCCTTTTGAAAATGCTTTGCTATTTTTGAAAACGCAGAGACGTGTCATGCAAAAAAACCATGCATTAATATCACATTATTGTGAAAAGATACACCCATAAATTAACAAAATCGCGCAGTCAACCGCTGCGTACTGCATGGTTGATTTGCCTGGATGGCTGTGGTACATCGTCTTTAAGTGCGTGAAAGGTAAAAAGTGAAAAGTGAAAAGAATCAGAACATGGCAAATGCTTTGACCGGCGACCTGCGCGGTGCTGTTCCCCTTGCACACTATTTGCTTTGCGAGTGGCTGAGGCCTGGTGACCGAGCCGTGGATGCAACCTGCGGCAATGGTAATGACACCCTGCTTCTGGCAAGGCTGGTTGGGGGAGAAGGGCGGGTATGGGCATTCGATATCCAGCCTGAAGCGCTTGAGGCCACTTCCCGCCTCCTTCATCAGCATGGGTGCCTCAGTCAGGTGCAGCTGACTGCCATGGGGCACGAAAGGCTCTCCGAAGTGGTACGCGAACCCCTGCGAGCCGTGGTCTTTAATCTTGGCTTTCTTCCCAAAGGGGACAGAAGGTGCATTACCCTGCCCGAAACCACTGTTGCCGCTCTCGGGCAGGGGGCCTCCCTGCTGCAGCCGGGAGGGCTGTTGCTGGCCGCGCTGTATCCGGGGCATGCCGGAGGGGATGACGAATCTTTAGCTGTGGAACGTTGGGGAGCGGCGCTTCCCCCCAATTTTTATAATGTCTGGCAGCATCGCCAGCTGAACCGTTCAGCTGCGGCACCGTATCTTGTGACGGTGGAGCGCAGGTCATGATAACCCTTTTCAAGAATGTCCTGCCATTTCTGATCGTGGCTCCGCCACTCGTCTATGGTCTCATTACTCTCTGGTCTGCCTCACGCTACTTTGGCCGACATAAGGCGACTGCCACTGACCTCCCTCCTGTCACCATCCTGAAGCCGGTCAAGGGGAAGGATGCCGACAGCTTTGCCAACTTTGCCTCATTCTGTTGCCAGCAGTACCCCTGTTTTCAGATTGTCTTTGCTGTAGCCTCTGTTGAGGACCAGGCGCTCCCGGTTATCCGGCAACTCATGGCCCGGTTTCCGGATAGTGATATAGATCTGGTGATTGACGACCGTGTACATGGCCCCAACTACAAGGTTTGCAACCTTATGAATGCCTTTCCCAAGGCAAAGCATGACATTATTATTGTCTGCGACAGCGATATCCGGGTGGGGGAACGATATCTGGAGGAGGTCTGCTCCCTGTTTGCCGACCCTGAAGTGGGACTGGTCACCTCGCTCTACCGGACCACCGGTGTGCAGGGGACTGCCAGTGCGTTAGAGGCCCTGGGGTTCACCGTTGAGATGGTGCCCAACGTTATGGCGGCAATAGAGCTGGAGGGACTCTCCTTTGCTCTGGGGGCGTCCATGGCGGTTCGGCGGGAAGCGCTGGAGCGGATTGGCGGTTTTGCCTCACTGGTCGATTACCTTGCAGATGACTATCAGCTTGGGAACAGGGTGTTCCGGGCAGGCTACAAGCTTGAGCTTTCGGACTGTTTCGTTGAGAGTGTCATACAGCGAGAGCGGTTGGCAACGGTCATCTCCAGGCAACTCCGCTGGTGCCGGACCATGCGGGTTTCCCGGCCTGGCGGCTACTTTGCCTCCGGCATCACCCAGCCGGCGCTCGCTGCGCTGCTTGCGTTGTTTGCGGGCGGTGCGGTCTGGGGCGGAATTGCCGTTTCCCTGCTGTATAGCGTACGATTTACGGTTGCAGTGATCTTCAGTCGCAGGTACGTGCGTGATGACCTTCTCCCTCGATATCTCTGGCTGCTGCCGTTGAGGGACCTCCTTTCTCTTGCAACATGGGCTCTTGCCTTTGCCGGGAACCGTGTCACCTGGCGTGGGCATCGCTACATGGTCCGACCGGGAGGCCGGATGGAGGATCTGGCTTGAAAACGCCTGAACAAATTATGAAATATGCGGCATTGATTCCGCTGGTACTGCTGCTCGCAGGGTGCACAATCGGCTGGGGAGGGCAGGCCGGAATGCCGGTCGCACCGTTCGAGCGGGTCAGTGACGGCCAGAGGGTCGGTTTTCAGGCCATGCTTGGGGACCTTGCCCAGGCCCGGCTGATCTTCATCGGTGAGCTCCATGACAACCGCGAGCATCACCGTCTCCAACTAGGAGTCTGTCGGCCTTGAGATTCTGACCGAATCAACTTAACCCGTAAGTTGATTCTACTGGCCATCCTGATCAGTCAACAGATACCGTTTCGAT
>JAYSLX010000160.1:0-6623 GCA_043725245.1 Geobacteraceae bacterium
ATCGAAACGGTATCTGTTGACTGATCAGGATGGCCAGTAGAATCAACTTACGGGTTAAGTTGATTCGGTCAGAATCTCAAGGCCGACAGACTCCTAGGAAGGAATTCCGGGGAGATACATGATCCTCCAGACAAAGGACGATGATGAGCAGAATTGCTATTATACTCCTTGCCCTCATTATTGCAGTCGTACTCGTGGCAGCCTTCATGCTGGTTCGCAGCATGTTCATCGCCACGAAGGGCAGGAAAATATCCATGTACTCAGATCCGCGAAAAGCGCTCGTGGTCTTGGACATTCAGGAAGGTTATTCAGGGACGAATACCAGACAGCCGGTAACCATCCCGCCGGCGACCGGAATGATCGCTACTGTCAATAGCCTTATAGAAGAGGCTGCAGAGTCTTGCATGGAGGTCGCCTACATCAGGCAGGTTTTCAGCAACAACCTGATAGTGCGGCTTCATGGGGGGAGGCGGCTGGGAAGGGTTATAATCGATCGCAGGATAAAGATAATCAACGGAAACGATTTCGAGAAGAACAGAACAGATGCTTTCTCAAACCGGCAGTTCGAACAGTTCCTGATTGACAGGCACGTTGACGAACTGTATCTCGTGGGTGTCGATGCTGCATACTGCATATATTATACGGCACTCGGCGCACTGAACCGTGGCTACAAGGTAACCGTCATCAAAGACGCCGTCATGACGCGTAACAGTATGGCAGGCGTACTGGAGCGGTACAGGCGGAAAGGCATAGCAGTCATAACGAGCGAACAACTGATTGGCTCATCCTGAACCGCAGGCCATAGTGGTCCGAACTGCCGTATGGGGCCGTTCAGCAAATTTTAGATTTCTATCCTGAACTCTGCACCATCACCGCTGTTGGTTACGGTTATGGAGCCGTTCATATTGTTTTCAATGATGTTCTTTGCCATGAACAGACCGATTCCGGTCCCTTTCTCCGGGTCCTTGGTGGAGAAGTACGGGTCGAATACCTTTTCGATGATCTCTTTTTGTATCCCTCCGGCGTTGTCACTGATGGTCACGACCGCTTTGCCGTTTTCAACGTACGACTTGATCCTGATATCGGGGCTCTTGGTCTTCCTTGCCGAAAATGCGTCACTGGCGTTGTTGAGTATGGTAAGGATCACCTGTGAGAACTCGTTGGGATACCCGATGGCACTGGGTTTCCCCTCCGATTCTGTGGTGATCTTGATACTGTGGTCTTTCAGACTCGCCTCAACCAGTGATAATGTTTTGCCGATAACCCTGTTTATCTCGAAAGGGAGCCGTTCCTTTTCCGGCATGAAAAAGTTCCGGAAGTCGTTAATCGTCTGCGACATGTGAGTGATCAGTCCCATGGCCTCATTGGTATTACGTTCAAGAAAATCTCTTGTCAACTCGCCGGTATCGTAATAGTACGGAAGAAGCTGGAACAGAAGACCCAGATTATTTAATGGCTGACGCCACTGGTGGGCGATGTTCCCTATCATCTCTCCCATGGCTGCCTGGCGGCTCTGAAGCATCATCAACCGGTCCTTGGCATGAAGATCCTCTATTGCCTTCATCCTTTCAGCCGTTTCCCTCTGCAATGCAAGCACAGCCTCCTTGCGGCGTTCCTCACGGTCGAGGTTCTCCAAGGCAAAGGAAATGTCGTCGGCAAGCTGCTGAAGGAGTTCCGTGTACTGCCAGCGAAAGAAATCTCTTTCAGCGGCATAGACGGTCAGTGCGCCGATCGGCTCTCCGTACATCTTGAGTGAAATTGATGCGGCAGACCTGAAATCCCGCTTGGATGCCTCTTTGTGCCATAGTGCGGTAGAAGGGTCTTTGAGGTAATCATTGATGATGCAGATACGCCCTTCCCTGATGGCTGTGCCGGTGGGGCCGCGCCCTTCGGGCTCGTCACGTGAGGTTGTTTCACTGAATTCCAGGAAATCGACGCCGACCCCGTATTTTGCCACCGGCTTTACTTCACCGGTCTCCTTTTCAAGCAGCCCGAGCCATACCATCTGGAATCCGCCATGTTCGATAACAACCCGGCAGATGTCATGTAACAGGCTTTCGCGTTCAGTGGCGTGAACTATGGCGTTGTCTGTCATACTCAAAACCGCGTAGAGCCTGTTCAAGCGGCGCAGCTCCTCTTCTGTCCGCTTCAGGCCTGTGATGACTTCTGTGTGAAGGTCTGTTTTCCCCCGTAAGGTTTTGTTCCCTGGAGGAGCAAGCCCTGAAGGTTCGGCAAGTGACCGTTTTCCGGAGTGTGGATCGCCATGCACCGCCAGGAGTTCTTCAATCTCTCTGAGCAATCCGGCCTTGGTCATTTTTGAATAATTCTTCATCGCGATTCCGTTTCTGCTGTAGGTTGGTTGTTGTCCGAATTTTCTGGTAACAATGGAACAAGCGTATCTGTTTTCTATCAGTGGGAGAAGGAATCAGAAAAATAATTGCTCAATTTGCGGAGACAATCAAGCATATAACAGCAAACCTGTTTTAGTGTGCTAAAATATCAACAAAACTTGACAACCTGAGACGACACTGTTTTATTTGAGGGACGACTGAATAGTACTGCCGAGTCTTGCTGAAGGGGAAGTAAAATGTCAGAAAACGCTATTGATTTGCCTATCCTGATTGTTGATGACGACCAGCAGGCCCTTTCTATGCTGAAGTCTGTTCTCGAGTGTGCAGGGATCATGAACGTGATGACTTTTGACGACAGCCGCAAGGCTCTTGTCTATCTCGAAAATAACGATGCAGCGGTTATCGTGCTGGATCTCATGATGCCGAATTACCCGGGGCTTTCGGTTCTGGACCAGCTTGCCAAACAAAAACCGTATATCCCGGTGATCATCGTGACGGCAGAAAATCAGATAGAGACCGCCATCGAGTGCATGAAGTCAGGGGCTGTCGATTACCTGACCAAGCCGATCTCCATAAATCGCTTGATTGCCGGCATAAAGCGGGCACTTGAGCTGAGGGGACTTAACGATAAGATCTCTTCGCTTCAGAATCCACGGGAGCCGGAGGAGGCATTTTCACCCCCACCCCAGGTCGAGTCGATTGTCACCACCAACCGGGAGATGCTCTCCCTTCTCCGTTATTCCAAAGTAATTGCACTCTCTACGCAACCGATACTGATCTTCGGCGAAACCGGAGTGGGAAAAGAGCTCTTTGCTCAGGCGGTCCATTCGATGAGCCAACGGAATGGGACGTTCGTGAGCGTAAACGTGGCAGGACTGGATGACATGCTGTTCTCCGATACCCTCTTTGGCCATTTGAAAGGTGCCTATACCGGCGCAATGAGTCATCGCGACGGTCTTGTTAAAAAGGCGGCCGGGGGGACGCTCTTTCTCGATGAGATTGGCGACCTGAACGAGATATCACAGATCAAGCTGCTCCGTCTGCTTCAGGAGAACGAATACTACCCGCTTGGTTCTGACGGGCCGGTACAAAGCCGCGCCCGCCTGGTGGTTGCCACAAACCAGGACCTGAAACGCCTCATGAACGAAGGCAGATTTCGTAAAGATCTCTATTATCGGCTCTGTACCCATCAGATCACAGTACTGCCCCTTCGTAACCGTCCTGATGATATCCCGCTTCTGCTCGACCATTTCATTTCCGAGGCGGTAAAACTCACCGGGAAACCGAGGCCTTCCTATCGGAAAGAGCTCGTATCGCTGCTTTCTACCTATGAATTCCCCGGCAATGTCAGGGAGCTTCAGTCAATGGTCGTAGACGGCATTACCAAGAGTCCTGGCAAACTATTGGTCAGTCATTTCAAGAAAATTATCGACAGAGAGCGCGACTCTGCCCAGGGGGCCGATATCACTGCGCCTGACGGGAACAGTGGCGATTGTCATGCAGTTACATTCCAGCGCTTTCCGTCGCTCAAAGAGTCAGAAAACGAACTGATCAGAAAGGCGATGGAGATCGCCAAGGGGAATCAGGGCAATGCCGCTCAACTGCTCGGTATTACCCGGCAGGCGCTCAATAACCGACTGCGCAGGAACAAGGTAGCAAAGTAACGCACGATGGAATTTTAGGGGGGAGTATGCCTGCATACATCGAAAATAGGCATGGATAAAAAGGGGAGAAGACAATTTCTCGGCCTCTGCCTTGGGGGGCTCGCAACTGGTGCGTTTGCAGGGGTGGCCTATCCGGTGTATCGTTATCTCTCCCCAATATCCGATCAGGGAGTGGCGGGAAAGCTGGTGATTCACGGTAGTGAACTCGCGGGAGATGGGGCTAAATTCTTCCAGTATGCCGGCTCGTCCGCGGTTTTGGTCCGAAGTGTAGGTGGAGATCTGATCGCCCTTTCTGCCGTATGTACCCATCTCGGCTGCATTGTGCAGTGGCATAAGGAGAGTCAGGAATTTATCTGCCCCTGTCACGCAGGCCGCTACTCTGCCGATGGGGCCGTTGTCTCCGGTCCGCCGCCTAAGCCTCTTCCACGTCTTCCGATAAGCGTGGTAAACGATACCATAACCGTAGGATGACAACACTTCAGGAGGTCACCATGGCGCTGCTCAGGCAGCTCTACGACTGGCTTGACGTCCGTATCGGCACACGTGATCTGGTAGAGCAGGAGCTTACCGGTTATCTTCTGCCGCGTAACATCAATGTCTGGTACTCCATGGGGAGCGTCCTGCTCTTTATCTTTGCCCTCCAAGTGGTAACCGGGATATTGCTCCTCATCTACTACGTTCCTGATGCGGATAAGGCCTTTAACAGCGTCACCGGCATCATGAACAGGGTCCCCTTCGGCTGGCTTGTCCGGATGTGCCACGCGGTTGGCTCCAATATGATGGTGCTGATACTGCTGTTCCACATGCTCTCTGTCCTGTTCATGGGAAGCTACAAGCGTCCACGCGAGCTTAACTGGGTTTCTGGCTTCATCCTGCTCAATCTGGTCATGGCCACCTCACTCACCGGTTATCTCCTCCCCTGGAGTCAGCTCTCCTACTGGGCAACGACGGTTTCAACCAACAGTGTCGGTGCGATCCCGTATATCGGCACCTGGCTGGTGGAGTTTCTTCGCGGCGGCAAGCTGGTCGGTGCCCCCACTCTGGGGCGTTTCTATGCCCTGCATGTGGCGGTGATCCCTCTCGCCGTAGCCCTGTTTGTCGGGTTGCACCTGTTTCTTCTTCAGAGGATCGGCGTATCCACGCCACCTTTCGGCCTCGACGATACAAAGAACCGATGGAAGGGGGAGCGGTTCGAATATGAAGGGCACCCCGACGGCACCCCGTTTTTCCCCAACTATCTCCTTCAGGATCTGACCTCCATTGCTCTCTATATGGCATGCTTTCTGGCAATGGTTTTTTTCGATCCGTACCTCTTTTTCCCCGTAGATGCCTTCATCGCGGCAAACCCCTACCTGACGCCGCCCCACATCAAGCCGGAGTGGTATTTCCTCGCCAATTATCAGACCCTGAAGATCTTCCCCAGCGAATTCCTCGGCCTGGCAGTGCAGGGGGGTGCCATGACATTTCTTGCCCTCCTTCCCTTTATCGACAGGGGAGTGGAGAAGCACCCGCTGAAACGCCCACTTTTCATGGCCTGCAGCATCGGTGGAATACTGGTCTGGATCGCTCTTACGGTCTGGGGGCACTACTCATGAAGAGTCCAATGATAGCCAAACTGCAGCATAATGGCCTTTTGGTGATATGCCTTCTCTTGTTTCCGGCGATTTCCGCCTTTGCCGCGGGACAGCAGGAGATCGTCTGTATCGGGTGTCACGGAAAGCTGGCGGGTAAATATGCAGAACCGGTCAGGCTCTGGCAGGGGAGCATCCATGCGGAAAACGGCATCGCATGCAACGGTTGCCACGGTGGCGACCCAAAGGATGCAGCCAACGCCATGAGCCCGGCTCGCGGTTTTCTTGGTGCGCCGAAGGGAAAGGATATCCCAGCGTTCTGCGGTCGCTGCCACATTGGGGTAATGAACGACTACCTGTCGAGCGCCCATGGCAGGGCACTGGGCAAGGGTGGTCCGACCTGCGTCACCTGCCACGGCAATCACCAGGTTGTAAAGGCCTCTCTGGAGCTGATCAACGAAACGAGCTGCACCAGATGTCACAGCTTCGAAAAGGCACGGCTGATTCGTGATGCCATGCAGCAGACCGAAGGGATGATCGTTGCCATAGATCAGAGGATCAACGGCTTCAAGCACGAAGGGGTTGATGTCGAGCAGATGGAGAAGGGGCTCTACGCGGTGCGGAACCGCTTTCATACCCTGTCCCACAATGTGGATCTGGAGAAGGTACGGAAGGAGTCGGTTCTGATCAATGCTGAACTGACTAAACTCACCGCCTCCCTTCAGAGGATTGAGGACGAGCGTCGGCAGAGGAAGATGGTCGGGATATTCGCCGTGGCAGGCGCACTCGTTGCCGCCCTTTTTCTCAGGCTGTTCAGACAGACCTACGACTAGGGAAGGGCTCGCACTTCTTGCCCATGGTAACTGTGCCGCTACCAAAAGATGGATATTTACAGGAGGGAGTATGGGAAGGAACCTTGCGACAAAGATTCTGGAAGAGCATCTCATCGAAGGCAGGCTTGTCCCAGGCTCAGAGATTGCCCTGAAGATCGACCATGCACTTCTGCAGGATGCAACCGGCACCATGGCTATGCTGGA
>JAYSLX010000161.1:0-5962 GCA_043725245.1 Geobacteraceae bacterium
TAGTGTTATAAGGCAATACAGAGAATGCATTATAACATATCTATACGTAATTGCTTAGCTTTTTATACAACAAGGCTTAAGTCAATGACATTGAGGTTAGAGGTGCAAGATGCACTGCTCTCGTGGAGCTTGGAATCAGGTGAGATTTTCGTCCTTGATGCCACATGTCTTGAGAAGTATCAGAAATTTGACAAAATGGAATCGCTCCCTTTGTCAGGCATCACTCCTGTAGATTTTGAAAAACTGTCCGCAAATGATGACATAAGTGAGTTTGACATCGAAAGACTAGATGAATCTCTGAAATTGTGGGGGATCATGCCTATTGCCAGCAACGAAGGATATGTCTACTTCATGAGGTCAGAAAAAACCCACGCAATAAAGATCGGCTTCACGGCTGGAAAAATTCAAGATAGACTCAGTGCGTTACAAACGGCTCACCCATACAAACTTCAAGTGTTGACAGTTTGTCGTGGAAATCGCAACTATGAGAAAATCCTTCACGAACGTTTTGTGCAGTTTAGGTTAGAAGGCGAATGGTTTGAGCCTCATCCCGATTTGATGGCTTTTATCTCGGTTCTTCCGCCACATCAACAATAACTTTTTTCACTAAACAGCAAGATTATCTAAGACTTGAATTTGCTGGATAATAAGGATATGGTTGCAGGGTAATGATAATGTCTGAGGAGGTAGCTAAAAACTAATAGGGGTAGATTTAGGGGTATTTGATTTTTTACAATAAACAAATACTCTTTAATATCATGTCATTACACTATTAGTTATACCGACTATCTCCCGCCAACAATACTGAGGGTTACGGCAGCAGGCTGTAGCCTTTTTGTTATTTAGTAGCACGTGTGAACGTTGTAACTGCAAGGTCCTTATGCCGTTAGCCGCGCCTGTTAGAGTGATACGATTTCTTCTCTTGGTTTTCCTTGTGCTGATCTTTTCATCCATCTGCGGATGCAACGCTAACATACACAAGAGTGCGGATTTGAAACAACCACGGCATTGCCTGGGAATGCTTAATTAATGGAGGCATCTATGCGAAGTGAGACAGCTGGATTTCAGGTTAGGGATAAAGATGTCAACATCAACCGGACATCTCCAACTGAACGTTTTCTGGCAAAATTGCCGGTTCAGGTGGCAGATGCATTTCTCTTTGAGAAGAAGATTCTCCCGACAGCATTTTCTGTTTTAAACGAAACTTTTTCGGTTAAAGATGAAGGATTGCTGAACAGGCAGTTCCCGAATATGAATACGCACCTTCTTACCGCAGCAACCGAGGAAAAGTCGGAAGATATTCATAGCTTGTCGGGCAAGACGGTTGGTGTGATATTTTCGGGAGGCCCTGCATCTGGAGGAAATAATGTGCTCTCTGGAATTCTGAAGGCGCTTGGCCCCAATAATCAGCTGATCGGCTTTGAAAAAGGGCCGGATGGACTTATCAATGGGGAAGGCTTGTTAATCAGCATCAGAAAAATGAAGGCGCTGATAAACACCGGCGGCTTTGACTACCTTGGGACAGGAAGGACAAAGATTGACACTCCTGACAAATTCGCGGCCGTACTCCGGACAGTTCAGAAATACAGCCTCGATGGAATAATCATTGTTGGTGGAGATGACTCCAATACTAACGCAATCGAGTTGGCGGAATTCCTGTCCCAGCAGTACAAGGCGGGCCCCCTTGAAAAAACATGCGCGGTGGTTGGAGTTCCGAAAACCATTGATGGTGACCTGCAAATCAATGTGGGGGAGAAAAATCTGCTACCGATTTCTTTCGGTTTCTATACAGCCGCCAGGGTTTACAGCAAGACCATCGGCAATCTGCTTACCGATGCGTCATCTCAGGGGAAATACTGGTTTTTATGCAAGGTGATGGGCCGCTCCGCCAGTCACATCGCCCTGGAAATCGCCCTGCAGACGCGTCCTCACATCACCCTTATCTCCGAAGAGATTGCAGAAAGGAAACAGTCTCTTAACGATGTTGTAACGTATATGACCAATGTAGTCATCAGTCGTGCCAAAAAAGGAAAGACATATGGAGTCGGGGTGATTCCGGAAGGGGTGATTGAGTTCATTCCCGAGATGAAAAAACTTATAGGTGATCTTAACAGGCTGTCGGCAAGGCTTATGACAATAAGGAAAGATCTGGTAAACGTCGGCATCCTGAATGAAAATGGCTTACTGGATGAGCAGAATGTGAAGGATCTGACCACACAGTATGGAGTGGACAATATCCTGACGCATCTACATATACTGGGGCTGACTCACCAGATAAGTGAGACAAATTATGTAGCCAATGAGCGGGACATTTCGACACGGGTCAAGAAGGATTTCATCTTAAGCGCCCAGGAACTGTCAGAGGCATCGAGTAACCTCTTGATGTCGCTCCCTGACAATATTGTGGAGGCGATGCTGCTTGATCGTGATGACCATGGCAACCTTAAAGTTTCCCAGATTCCATCCGAGATCCTTCTGATAAAGATGATGACTGACCGTATTCGCAACATGCAGCATGATGTTGACAAATATGTCGAGTCAGGAGAAATAGCTTTCTCAAACGATAACGAGAGGAGGAGTTTTCTCAAGTTTGACTTTATAGGACAGCCAGGATTTCTGGGCTATGAAGGTCGTTGTGGCGCCCCTACCCGCTTTGATGCCGACTATTCGCTAAATCTGGGGCTCACTGCTGGTTCTTTGGTGCTGGGAGGGCACACCGGTTATATGGCATCCATGATTAACCTGCACGATGGATCGTGTCCAATTGGGATTCCGCTTGCGGCGCTGATACATGGAGAAGAGAGAAAAGGGACTGTCAAGCCGGTAATCGAAAAGGCCTTGGTAAAACTGGATTCTCCCGCATTCGAAGCATTTCTGAAAAACAGGGATGCGTGGGCGGAAGGGAATTCTTCAAGAAGTCCGGGCGCAATTCAGTATAAAGGGCCTTTGTCGAAAATGATGCCACTTACGGTGGCTCTCAACCTCGGAATTATTACAATGGAAGCACTGGATGAGGGAGAGTATCCTGTCTACAAGATTGGTGAGAGGCGTCCTATCTATTGGTGACAGTGCGATCAGGCAGTCGGGCATGGGGGACGGAACATTCTGCGGCACCGAGGCGATCAGCAGGTGCGGCGCACCTTATATCGAGCATACGCCATGGTCTCTTCACGTAGCATGCACGACAGACTACTTGATGAACGTGCCGTTATGATATTCTTCAAAAGCGATGCGCAGCTCTTCGCGGGTATTCATAACGATGGGGCCCTGCCAGGCGACCGGTTCTCCAAGGGGACGGCCCGAAAGCAGCAGAAAGCGCAATCCCTGCTCCTTGGCTGTAACCCGGATGGTTTCACCGTCCCGCTCGTACAGCACCACTGTTTCGGGGCCGAAGGTACAGGCCCGTTCCAGGTCGAGCCAGCCGCTACCGGAATAATCGTAGGAAAAGGGATCCCGCCCCTCGTCAAAATTCCCCTCGCCTGCCAGTACGTAGGCAATCACGGTATGCCCCTGCTTGACGTCATGCGCAAAGATCTCACCGGATGGGACGCTCACGTCCATCAGTTCGGGGTCGATGATGATGTCCTGCACCGGCCCCCGCACTCCGTTCAGACTTCCGCTGACCACTTTGACCCGTACGCCTGAATCAAGGACAACCTCGGGGATGGTGTACGCCGGCACGTCCCGGTAGCGCGGCGGCATCATCTTCTGAGCTGCCGGGAGGTTTGCCCAGAACTGGAAGCCCCACATGGTGCCGGTCGGACTCTGCTGCGGCATCTCCTGGTGAATGATGCCGCTGCCGGCAGTCATCCACTGTACATCACCGGCGCTGATGGTCCCCTTGTTCCCCATGCTGTCGCCATGCTCCACCAGCCCCTCCAGCACATAGGTTATAGTCTCGATTCCCCGGTGCGGATGCCAGGGGAAACCGGCCAGGTACTCTGCCGGGTTGCTGGTGTGAAAGTCATCCAGCATCAGGAAGGGATCAAACAGCGGCACCTGGTGGTATCCAAATCCTCGCTTGAGGTGGACGCCGGCACCCTCGATGGTCGGGATGCTCCGAAATACCTTTAAAATCTTGCGCGTGGTCATGAAGCCACCTTCCCCGGGCCAGTTTATTCAACCTTTGAATGCCCGCATCATCAGTTCAAAATCCTCAAGCAGCGACTGCAGGTCCTCTTCGTGCTCAACCTCCTGCGAAAGGATCGTCAGCACCATGTTGTAGGTGACCGGGTCCTTCTCCCTGGTGATGTCCATCAAGCGCTTGTAGACCCCTATGGCGCACTGTTCCCCCTTGATATTCTGCTCGAGCAGGGTCTTGACGAACGGATCGTCAGGCGCTTCGTAACCGCAGTTGGTCTGCTGGTACCACTCTTCCGGTTTGGTTACCGGCGTCCCGCCGAGCTGGATGATCCGCATGGCAACCATATCAGCATGCAACAGCTCTTCCGTCGCATGCTGCAGCAGCTCTGCTCCGACGGCGTCCTTCATGGGGCCCTTCACCAGCTTTGCTCCCAGCCAGTACTGGTAGTACGCCAACCACTCATCGCAGTAGGCCCGGCGCAACAGACCCAGCAGTTCATCCACATCCATGCCGATAATCTCGCGACCCTTTGATCCCATGACAGTTCTCCTTTTCTCCTGAGATGTGATTAGTGTATCAGAAGTCTAATAAGCAACAATCAGCCAGCCGAAACTAAAAAGTGAAAACAGCACCGTAACCTAAATCAGGGGCCTGACCTCCACAACCCTGAACCAGGCGGCATGGGGGTTGTGTGAGACGTTCCGGAAGGTCTGCCCGTCGGTCATCCCCCCGATGCTGTAATTATTTTAAATAGCTCAGCGAGATTCATGCGATCCCTCCATTTTCAACTCTGCCATCAGCCGGACTACCGCCAACTCCTTTGCCTTGGCCTCCAGATCAACCGTCATCTCCCGGCCCAGCCAGCATTCAGGAAAATCAGCCGGATCGATATAGTCGGCATGGGGTTTAGGATCACCCCCTTGCCACCCGGCCCGCGGGGATGAGAGGTGACAGTATGGTTCCCGTCCGATGCTCTGCCAGCTGTTTCCCGCCAGCTTGGTCGCCTCGTCAACAGAGAGGCCATCCGGATTGCAGCGATGATGGTGAACGTCGTAGACCAGAGGAATCGAAAGGAGTCCGCAGAGAGGCAGCAGATCCCTTGGTGTATAGCTTACATCGTCGTTTTCCAGCGTCAACCGCCTTCTGACAGTCTCCGGCAGATCTGGAAATACCGCACTCAAGCGCCGCAATGCCTGGAGTTTATCCCCATAAACTCCGCCAGCATGAATGTTGATCACGTCTGCCCCCACCGCCTCGGCCAGCCCCCCTTGATATTCCAGCTCAAGGATGGAATTCTCTACGACATTTAGATGGGGTGACGAGAGTACGACAAACTGGTCGGGGTGAAAACTGAGCCGGATATTGTGCTCATAGGCGAATATACGGGTTTTCTTCAGCAGCTCCCTGATATACGCCCCATCCGGCAGATCCTCCAGCCGGTACCCCACATCCGGGTGTGTCATGCGGGGGAAGAGCGGAGACGTAATCCTGAAAGAGCCAATGCCCATCCTCTGCACCGTTTCGAGCCCCAGGTAAAGGTTGACGGCATTGTGGGAACATATTTCAGAGAGCTTGAACAGCTGCCGGTCTCGATGGAGAGGCAACAATGCCTTTGCGGTGGTCGTGCGAAACGAAACCGGTTCTTTCTTAAACAGGCAGCAGAGGCCAAAACGCATATAGTCATCCTTGCACGAACCAAAAAAATAAATATGCCAGAAAGGCACACTGCTGCATCATTGATCGTAGTCGTTTGACAGGAGGTTGCGACTGGATTCCGGTCTGCTAGGAGTCTGTCGGCCTTGAGATTCTGACCGAATCAACTTAACCCGTAAGTTGATTCTACTGGCCATCCTGATCAGTCAACAGATACCGTTTCGA
>JAYSLX010000162.1:0-28942 GCA_043725245.1 Geobacteraceae bacterium
TCGAAACGGTATCTGTTGACTGATCAGGATGGCCAGTAGAATCAACTTACGGGTTAAGTTGATTCGGTCAGAATCTCAAGGCCGACAGACTCCTAGAGACCGATGGTGTCAAACGAGATCACCCCATGCACTTTTGGATCAAAAATCTAGATTAATGATGGCGGTTGACGGTTCCCAAGCCGGCACTCGAATCATCTTATCTTTCGACTGGTCGATTAACCAACCACTACAAGAGGAGAAAAACACATGAACGTCATCGGCATCAACGGAAGTCCACGGAAGAAATGGAACACGGCTACACTCGTGACTAAGGCACTGGAAGGAGCAGTATCGCTAGGGGCTACAACGGAACTGTTTCATCTTTACGATCTGGACTTTAAGGGTTGTATAAGCTGCTTCGCATGCAAAACACGCGGAGGTAAAAGTTACGGGAAATGCGTCATGAACGATGACCTGGCACCGGTACTGGGAAAAATAGCTGCTGCCGACGCCCTTGTCATCGGTTCGCCGATATACTTCGGTACGGTTACCGGTGAAACACGTAGCTTTCTCGAGCGCCTGCTTTTCCCGTACCTCACTTACACAGTACCTTACGGAACGTTGTTCCCTAAAAAAATCAAGACCGGCTTCATCTACACCATGAATGTCCCGGAAGAACGGAGCAAAGAGTTTGGATACGAACAGATCTTCAGTACCAATGAGCGCTATATGCAAATGCTCCTTGGCTCTGCCGAGACGCTGTGCGCCTTTGATACCTGCCAGGTTGATGATTATTCAAAGGTGGTGATCGAAAGCTTCGATCCGATTCACAAAGCTAAACGTCGTATAGAGGTATTACCGCTGGAATGTCAACGTGCTTTTGAATTGGGACAACGACTGGCTGGGGCTGAGTGCATAGCAGCTTAGTCGTGAGAAGAAGTTGCTCAGTATTAATCCACATTGCCTGGTGGCTGATTAGATCGGGTAGGATTTGTAGTGCCTGTTATTTATAATTCCCGGCTACAGGAGAGCATATGGCTAAGCTGTTTGAATTTACCGACATAAAAAGGCTCACCCTCAGAAACCGCTTTATCAGATCTGCAACCTGGGAAGGCATGGCTGATAATTGTGGAGCCTGCACTTCAGAACTTGCAGACTTTTTTTGCACACTTGCTCAAGGAGAAGTCGGCTTAATTATTACGGGCCATGCCTATGTAAACAAGGCAGGACAAGCGAGGCCTCTGCAATTGGGCGCTCATAACGACAGTCTGCTCCCAGGACTGGAAAAGATGGTCCAAAGTGTTCATGACAACGGCGGCAAAATCGCCCTGCAGCTATCCCATGCAGGTTGCTATGCGGCCACCGAAATTACCGGACTTGACGTTTATGCCCCATCATCAGGTGAGAATGAGACCGGTCAGATCATCAGAGAAATGACAGATGAGGAGATACGGCAGGTAGTAGCCGATTTTTCCGAGAGCGCTGCAAGAGCCCAAAAGGCGGGGTTCGATGCAGTACAAATCCACGCAGCCCACGGGTATCTACTCAGCCAATTTCTCTCACCTACATATAATAAGAGGAAAGATGAATATGGCGGTAACCTCGAAAATCGTGCGCGTATCCTGCTTGAAGTGGTGACAAGCGTTCGACAGGCGGTGGGAGCCGAGTATCCGATCTTAATCAAGATCAACTCAGAAGATTTCGAGGAAGGTGGTTTCACGAAGGAAGAGATGATTCAGGTGGCGATCTCACTCGAAAAAGCAGGAGTCGATGCCATGGAGTTAAGTGGAGGGACTAGAAACTCTGGCCGAAATATCCCTTTCCGACTCGGCCGATTGGATAATGAAGAGGATGAAGTCTATTATCGAGAAGCTGCAAAGCTCTACAAGGAGAAAATCAGTGTGCCGCTGTTACTGGTTGGCGGGATTCGCTCCTACTCGGTTGCGGAAATCTTGGTGACAGAGAGGTTGACCGATTACGTATCCTTGTCTCGCCCTCTGGTCCGTGAACCTGATCTTGTTCAGCGTTGGAAATCTGGTGATAAACGAAAAGCAACCTGCATATCGTGCAATCTATGCTACAAACCAGCGCTTGAGGGGAAGGGCATCAGATGTGTTGTCGAAGATGCGCTGAAAAGTAAACAAATTTTAAATCATGTATAATGCGAAAAGGTGGCAGAACTCAGGGGTGTTGATGTCTATTGCCACCAGTTTTTCGCCATGGGCTTTCGATGGTAATACTCAATCTCGGTAGCACAGACGATGCATGAACCATCGTAGAACACTTTAAGTAGAAAACGTGGTGCTCTCACTCAAATAAGGGGGCGTACTTCGGTAACCGTGAACCAGGCGGCGTGGTTGACGGCAGCTCCGGTACCAGGGCCAACGGTTGCATCGGCGTTTTCTTTGATTTTTGCCAGCATGGGACCGGACTCTTCCGTCCTCACCAGTTCCAAAGCCAGACGGACGCCACTGAAGCCGGGACCAGAAGCCTTGAAAAGGAATGAGGCCTGCGGGTTCTCAATAATATTCCGGTAAGTCCGCCCCTCGGTCATTCCCCATACCATATTTCATCAATCACGTGCGGTCGGGCATAGACGGCTGTGTTGACGCAGCCATCCTTTGATGTTGTGGCCATGACACCCAGGCCTTGCTGCTGAAACAGTTCGTTCAAATTCATATCATCTCCTTGAATACAATCTAATGTCATTCCGAAACTATCGGAATGAGTATCTCGTTTCGCCGCAGAAACCAGAGGGTAAAGGGCGGATTATAACGGGCCCAAAGCGGTTCGCCACTGATTTTGAATCCGTTTTCCCGAATCCAGTTTTCCAGTCTTTCCTTATATTCGAGATAGTTCTTTTCACTCCACGTCCCGGAATAACGGACAGCAGCCATACGTCGGGCCGGTACCTGGCGTAAGGTGATGCTGTTATCATCAGGAACGGGCAGCGTTGCTAGCGTATAGCTTGCCGGCATCATGAAGCTGACAGCCCATTTGCCTGCTGACGGTTGCTGACTCACTGGAGCCGTCATGGTGATCTTTTCCCCGGATGACTCCTGTGAAACAGGGGCCGTCATGGCAATAGAACTGCGGGAGCGATTGGCGCCGGAAATGTAGTTGAAGAGTCGCCTGAAGGCTTTGTTGCCGGCATCTTCAAGAGTGCCATCAACTAGTGTCTCGGCAAGGATATGCGGTTCGTAGTCCCGCACCTCGAAGATACCGGATGCTTTAACCACGGTGAAGGGTGCTTCTTCAATTGCCATCGCCCGTACTCCCGTTAGAAGTGTTATCAACAGCAGTAACCATACCAGTTTCACGAATCCTCCTCTAGTTCAGCTGATGAGATCGCAACTTCAGAAATCGCCATCAAACTTACAGCCATAGTATCCATAACAGTCCGGCTTGTCAAAACTGAGTTCCTGTCAAGTCTTGCCATATCAAGAGCTAGATCGGTACAGAATTCAGCATCATACCGATTATTTATGTCCTCATAACCTGCCAGTATCATGGAGATAAATCTGTAAAAACACCCCCTTGACAACTCAAATATGCGTACTTATTTTTCGATCAGAAAATCCACTTACCGAAAGGAGGTAATCCACATGGCAACCTGGGATGTATTCAAAGAACTGGACAATCTGAGAAGGGAAATCGATGAAGCGTTTCGTGGCGCAGGATACAATAAACCATTTGGTCCCACATTCCTTTCGCCGGTAACAACCCGTCGTTTTCCACTGGTCAACTTCAGCGAGGACGAAGGGCATGTCTATATTGAGGCACTGGTTCCCGGCGTAGATCCGAAAGATGTCGATCTTTCCGTGTTGCGGAACACGGTCACAATTAGCGGCGAGCGCAAGCCGTTCGTCGAAACAGAAGGCCAGATAGTGCATCGCTCGGAGCTCGGCTCCGGCAAGTTTTCCCGTACACTGGAACTGCCGGTCGACATCGATCCTGAAAAGATTTCTGCCCAGTGCAAAGACGGTATTATGCAGATAACGATGGCCAAGGCAGAACATGCCAAGCCTAAAAGAATCGACATCAAACTTTCATAATCACACAGACCACTTGGAAAGGAGGTAATTATCATGGCAGCAAACAGCTTGACGGAAAGAAATGATGAAAGGAATGTTCAGACTCGTGAAGAGACACGGTCGAACGAAAAATATATCCGCCCGGCGGTGAATATCATTGAGACCGAAGAAGGGCTGGTTCTTACCGCGGATATTCCCGGTGCATCCAAAGAAGCCCTCGATGTTAACGTCGAAAAAGGGATCCTGACCATCAGCGCACCGGCACAGCACAGCATGCCAGGATCCTCTGCCTACCGTGAATTCGAACATGCCAGTTACTACCGACAGTTCACGATACCTGAAAGCCTCGACCACGAAAAGGCAAAGGCAGAGTATATCAACGGCATTCTGACGCTGAAAGTACCCAAGGCGGAAGTCGCCAAACCGAAACGGATCGCCGTACAGGTCAGCTAAAAGAGGAGTCTGAACGGGAGGTGAAGGCAATGTCAAACCTGTTGCCCGAGAAATGGAGCGAGGCGCTGGAGCGGGTTAACGACAAAGTCGGCCATTTCCTGAACAGGTTGGCGCCATGGAAGAAACAGGAACATTCCCCTGAAAGGATAACAGCCGATACCCTTCCAGCATTCATAAAGCTTGGTGGTCCGCTGCTGGACATGCTCGAAAGCCCTGAGGAACTGATCATCAGGGCTGAAGTACCGGGACTGAATAAGGATGACTTTTCAGTCGAGCTTGACGGCAGGCGGTTGACAATACATGGTGAAAAGAGAGTCGTACGAGAACAGAAAGGAGGTGATGGGTGCCTTATTTCAGAATGCAGGTACGGCAGTTTTTCCCGC
Source organism: Geobacteraceae bacterium (assembly GCA_043725245.1). Lineage (GTDB taxonomy): Bacteria > Desulfobacterota > Desulfuromonadia > Geobacterales > DSM-12255 > Geoanaerobacter. The sequence continues at coordinate 4,850 of JAYSLX010000162.1, forward strand.
AGTATCCAGTTGCCGTACGAGATAGATGTGAAGTTGATTGCGGCGGACCTCAAACACGGGGTTCTCACCGTCCGGCTCCCCAAGCCGGAAAAGGAACAGCATACCCGCTATCGTGTGCCTGTCTCCTGAATCAGCAGTGCTGTAGTGAGGGCCGCTAAAGCGGCCCTCACTACTTTCTGTCCACTGACAAATTTCTCTTTATTCACAGCCTGTTCGCCAGCCAGACGATGATAACAGTGACCAGGAAGACCGTTATAACTATGAACAGGTTGTCGGTTTTCTGACGGTCACTTCCAAATCCACGACGTCAACTGATAAGGCTCGGATTTTCTCCATGGCTGCCACCGAACGAATGCTTCCGCGTCTGTTTACTCTTAAAGAGCGATGTACTGTCTAAGTGGGGTATAGATTAATAGCTGATTGTGTCGTCTATTATTGGATAACATCAGCTGGACAGTTAAGAGAGGGTTCAGCGCTACTGTTAATTTTCAACACGGGCTTTGCCAATCGAATAACAGAAATTATGGTATATTTTAATTTTGTTTCACAAACGGTACCGGCGAAACAATGAAAGCGGGCGATTAGCAACCCGTCGACAAAAAAATATCAATTGAAAGAGAGGTTCAGCATGACAAAAAAGACAGCCTTCTGGATTTTCCTTATTGGGACTCTTTCTTCAGCCATCCTTTTCCTTGGATTGACGATTGACACCCATCGCCAGGTGGCAGCCCTGTCACATGCGGACAAGCTGTCGGCGAATGTTATTGCCGGCAAACGGGCCTTTGAAAAGTACAACTGTAACGACTGTCACACCATCCTCGGTTTTGGCGGCTACTACGCACCAGACCTGACCAAGGTAGTGCAGCGGGTCGGGGAGGATGGTATCCGCTACCGTGTCAGGCATCCTGAAGAAGCCTTTGCCAAGTCAGCACGGAAAATGCCGCAACAGCATGTCAGCGATGCTGAAATCGAAAATCTGGTTGCCTTCTTCAACTGGGTCGGCGAGATCGACAATGGCGACTGGCCGCCGCAGGACAGCAAGAAACGCCTCTCCCGCAGCGAGCAGCGCCTGTCGCTCGGAGCAACGGTCTCTCCGGGAGCAGCGGTTTTCCAGTCCAAGGGGTGTATGAACTGCCATGCCCTGAATGGTGTCGGTGGTACGTTCGGCCCGGCTCTGGATACCATCGGCCGTAAACTGACGCCCGAGCAGATCGAACAGTACATCCACAACCCCAAGGGCATCAACCCCAATGCCAAGATGCCGCCGCAGACCACACTCTCCGACCGTGAGCGGGACGAAGTGGCAAAATTCCTGGGAAACCTTAAATAGGAGGCCATCATAGTGTATAAATCACAGAAAATCGCCAGCTGGTATTTCACTATCGCCCTCTGCCTCTTTGTTCTCCAGGTTGTCATGGGGCTCTGGCTGATATCCAACTATGTCTTCACCATCCCGCAAGAGATCGTCAACGTCTTTCCGTTTGCCACCGCCCGCGCCATGCACACCAATCTGCTGGTCCTCTGGATGCTGCTTGCCTTCATGGGGGGCACTTATTTCATTGTTCCCATAGAAACCGAAAGCGAGATCTGGTCACCAAAGCTGGCCTGGTTTCAGTTGATCGCCCTGGTTGCCACCGGAGTTGTTGCGCTGATCGGCTTTGCTTTGGGTTGGACCAAGGGACGGCCACTCTTGGAGATTCCACCGCCCCTTAACTACATGGTGGTTATCGGTGCACTGGTCTTTCTGCTCAATGTTGGGATGACCATGTTCAAGGCCAGACGCTGGACCGTCATCCAGGGGACCCTGCTTGGCGGCCTGGTTTTTCTGGCTCTCCTCTATCTGGCCGGAATACCTTTCTATGAAAACGAGGTGATTGACTGGTACTACTGGTGGTGGGTGATCCACCTCTGGGTCGAAGGAGCCTGGGAACTGGTCACCGGCGCCATCATGGCCTTTGTCATGATGCGGCTGACCGGCGTGGACCGGCAGGTCGTCGAGAAATGGCTCTACGTTGAGATCGGCTTGTTCATGTTTACCGGCATCGCTGGGACCGGGCACCACTACTACTGGATCGGCGCTCCCAAGTACTGGCTCTGGGTGGGTGGAGTCTTCTCGGCCCTGGAGCCGCTCCCGATCCTGCTCATGGTCATCGACACCATGAACCACGTCCGCCACCGCCACACCAAGATCATTAACCCTCACACCTGGACAATCGCCGTTGGCTGCGCGGTGTTCCACATGATCGGCGCCGGCGTCTGGGGCTTCGCCCACACCCTGCCGCAGATCAACTATTACACCCATGGCTCCCAGGTCACCGTCTCCCATGGCCACCTGGCCTTTTTCGGCGCCTACGCACTCCTCAACCTGACGGTTTTCTATTTTGCCATGCCCCAATTGAAAGGGGTCGAGGTCTACAAGCCTACCCGCGCCAAACTGGGTTTCTGGACCATGTGCAGCGCCATGATGCTGATGGGGCTTACCTTCGGCATTGCCGGTGTCCTGCAGAGCTACCTGGAAAGGGTTCTCGGTATGGGGTACATGGCCGCCCAATCCTACATGCAGCTCTGGATGGCGGTCACGCTGGTGCTGGGGGTGTTCTTCCTGGCAGGAGTGCTGATAACCGTGTGGGATCTGCTGGCGCCGCAAGCAGCGACGGCGGCGCCGGATTCGTAATCTCAGCCTAATCAGTTAATGCGGAATGCCCCTTCCAAAGGAGAGAACCATGCAAGAAACATATGCAGGAGACAGGACCATCGGCGAGATTGTCGCCGCCGATTTCCGGACCGCCAAGGTCTTTGAAAACCACAGTATCGATTTCTGCTGTGGCGGCAAGGCAGCTCTTGCCGCAACCTGCACTGAAAAAGGGCTCGATCTTGCCGCGATAACAAGAGAGCTTGAGACAGTTCAGAGCCAGCCGAGCGAACGGAGCCAGAATTACTCTGCGTGGGCACTGCCGTTTCTCGCCGACTATATCGTCAATACCCACCATGCCTACCTCAAGGAGAATGACCCCCAGATCGCCGCATATGCCCGCAAAATTGCCGAGGTTCATGGGGCACACCATCCTGAGGTGGTCCGGATTGCCGCCATCTTTGCCAAGATTGCCACCGATATGGCAGCCCATCTGCAGGAAGAGGAGGAGGTTTTCTTCCCGGCGCTCAAGCGGGCCGATGCCGCCAAGACAGCAGGCACTACGCCGACTGCCAAGGATCGGGAAACGATTCGTGCGTCCCTCTTCAGGCTCCATCGCGAGCATGAGGAGATCGGCGACGCCATCCACACGATCCGTCACCTCGCCAATGGTTATGCCATTCCTGACGATGTCTGCAACACTTTCATGGTGACATACCAGAAGCTGAAAGAGTTCGAAGACGATCTCCACAAGCACGTCCACCTGGAGAACAATATCCTGTTTCCCAAGGCGTCTGAGCTATGATCCGGCAGTCAGTCAGAATCTGCGTGAACAGGGGTGTTAGGTTGTGTCTTGTCGCCATGTTATTAGTGCAATTATTCGTACTTCTATCGTCGCAAATAGCTGGAGCCACCGAAGAGTATGCCACGCAGACTGGTAAGAGTTGCGCTGCCTGTCATCTTGATCCCGGGGGCGGCGGCGAACTGACTGCTGCCGGCAAAACTTTTGCCGAAGCCCAAACAGGAATGACGACTCAGCCGCAACATAGCCGCTTTACCAAAGTATTTCGACTGGCAATCGGCTACATCCACTTCCTTACCGCCATTTTCTGGTTTGGCACAATTCTCTATGTTCACCTTATTCTCAAACCTGCCTATGCGGCCAGCGGACTCCCGCGCGGTGAAGTGAGAGTCGGCATTGTCTCGATGATCGTCATGGGCGTAACCGGCTCCATTCTGACCTTCTACCGGGTGACTTCTGTCGCTACGCTCTTAGGCACCCGCTTCGGCATCCTCCTCTGCATCAAGGTGTGTCTATATCTGGTAATGGTATTCTCCGCCCTCTTCGTCATCACGGTAATCGGGCCACGTCTCAAAGCAAAGAAGAAAGAGACTTCTTCTCCGAACGGAACGGGTAAATTGACCCTTGATGATTTGTCAGCATTTGATGGCAAAGAAGGGCGGCCAGCCTATTTTGCTTTCGAGGGGCAGATTTACGACGCAACCCTGAGCAAACTCTGGAAACAAGGGACACACATGGGGCGGCACAATGCCGGTACTGACTTGACTGAGGCGCTTAAGCTCGCACCGCATGACATGGACAAGGTGTTTGCGATGTCACTTGTTGGTGAGCTCATTGCTTCAGGCGTCAGAAGAGCCCCTCTGCACGAACGAGTTTTTTTCTTCATGGCGCATATGAACCTTACGATTGTCTTTATTGTCATCCTGATACTTTCTCTCTGGCGGTGGGGATAGACGTCCCTGGAGGCGATCAGATGAAAACAGTGATTATTGGTGGAATAGCCGGTGGGCTGTCGGCCGCCAGCCAGATCAAGCGCGAAGACCATGGCGCGCAGGTAATCGTCCTGGAAAAATCGGGCGATGTTTCCTACGCCGCCTGTGGCATGCCTTATAACCTGTTCTACAAGGATAAACCGGTCGAAGAGCTTTATGCGCTGAATCTCGATACGATCCGCAAGGAGCGCGGTATCGATTACCGACTGCATCATGAAGCCGTCGTTATTGATCCGGCTGATAAGGTGGTGACGGTCATTGACCGTGAGCACTCCAGAGAGTATCGCGAAAGTTACGACTACCTCGTGTATGCCGCCGGCAATCAACCGAACAGACTGTCTCTTCCCGGTTTTGATGATGTCTTTTATTTCAAGACACTGGACGACACGCGGCTTGTCAAAAAAATCATCTACGAGAACGCCCCATCCAATGCCATTCTTGTAGGCTCCGGTTATACCAACCTTGAGCTGGTTGATGTCCTCTCCAATATGAAGATCACGCCGGTCATCCTTGAGAAGTCTGCCACGATTCTTCCATCATTTGCCGAAGAAATCCGGGCCAAGGTGCTGGAGAAGCTTGAAGAGAAGGGTATCATCCTCCATACCAATGTTGATATTCTTGAGAAGAATGGTGCTGTGGTTCGGACCACAACTGGTGACTTTGACGCGGGCATGGTGATTGTCTCCATCGGTGTAAAGCCCAATACCGCCCTCTTTTCGGCTGCCGGTGGCGAGCTGGGAGTTGGCGGCGCGGTCAAGATCGACCGCTACCTGCGGACGAACCTTCCGGATATCTTTGCTGCCGGCGACTGTGCCGAGCACTACGTCCGGCAGCTCGGCAAAAACGGCTACATGCCGCTTGGGCCGGTGGCCAATAAACAGGGACGGCTTGTCGGCAGCAATATCGTCAATAACAACACCATGAAGGAGTTTTATGGCATCGATCAGACCGCGGTATTCAAGTTCTTTGATCTGACGGTGGCCACCACTGGACTCAGTGAACGACAGCTTCTGGAGAATGGCGCCCACTATGTGAAAGTCCACGTGGACACGCCGACCAGAGGTGCCTTCCCCGGAGGAGGCACCATGCGGGTGCTGCTCCTCTGTGAAAAAGGGACGGGATTGCTGCTGGGCGGGCAGATGATCGGCCAGGATGTCGTGGCAAAACGGCTCGATGTCCTGGCAACAGCCATCTACAAGCAGATGACCGTGTTCGAACTCGCCGAACTTGACCTGAGTTATTCGCCGCTCTATGCGCCGGTCTGGGACCCTCTCCTGATTGCCGCAAATAAAGCAATCAAGGAAGTTTGACAAGCCAGTCTCATAATGCAACAGGACAACACTGCACCCGACTGTCGAGTTAATGTCATGATAAGAATCAAACGTGTGTACGATTCGCCTGAGCCCAATGATGGTCCTCGTTTCCTTGTGGATCGGCTTTGGCCCCGCGGGATGAAAAAAGAAGCGCTCCAGATGGATGCCTGGCTGAAAGAGGTGGCTCCCAGCAGTGATCTGCGACACTGGTTCGGGCATGACCCTGCCAGATGGGAGGAGTTTTGCCGTCGTTACGATGCTGAACTGGAGGCCAACAGTGCCGCCTGGCAACCCCTTCTGGATTTGGCCCGAAAGCAGGACGTCACCTTGCTCTGTAGCGCTCATGACATTGAGCACAATAATGCCATGGCGCTTAAGTTGTTCTTTGACGCAAGACTCAACTTGCAGGAGTAATCGCAATAGGAGGTAGCAGTTATGAATAAATGGAAATGCACTATTTGCGGTTATGTTTACGATCCGGCTGAGGGTGACATGGGCAACGGCATCGCAGCAGGAACACCATTTGAGGAACTCCCCGATGCATGGGTGTGCCCCGTTTGTGGCGTCGGCAAGGAGATGTTTGAAGAGGAGCTGTCATGACAACATGTTATTGGCCAATCTGAGTGGTTGGATATGAACCGGAATTTTATTGATGGACAGGAATTCGGGGGACATCATACGGAATTCACTAAACCCTGGCAGGCCATCATCAAATAAATGAAACAGGAGTGTCAACCATGGCAATGACCGTTGAAATCAAAGGCAACAAACTCTGCATCGAAATTGATCTTGAGAAGCCAACACCATCAGCTTCCGGTAAAACTCTTGTGGTTGCCAGTACACGGGGGAATGCTGTAACTGATGTAATGGTTGATGGCAAGCCCGTTACTATTGGGCTGAATGCTTATATCAAGCCGTAATGAAGGCAGAAGTCTATTCAATTACCTACAGGATACCCCTGACGAATGCCCAGCAGGCCAAACTCGATAGAAAGTGGCCCAACGGCGACCCGTTCATTTCCTATGAGAAAATTGATTCTCTGCTTGAGCCGCTTCCGGTTGAAGACATCTACTGGTCACACTACACGGGGCAATTTCTCTATTTCACCGTTCGTGGGGACGATATTGAAGGCACCGTTTCCGAGGTCATCGAAAGGCTCGAGAATAAGTTGGGTAAACAGTGATTTAACTAATACTGTTGGTCAGAGGATTGCAAATTCATCAATCCTGACAATATAGCAGAGAACGAATATGGTGGTTGGAACGATCAAGCGGCAATAATCAAGGCAGCAGATCGTGCTTCCGAAATACGCGAGGAGTGTCTTCTTACCATGACTAGTATGGTGGATGAAACCGTGCTATCGATGGAGGACAAGATTGACTTCCTGCGACGTGCAAAAGAAAAAGGCTTTTTTGTGCGGGTTTTTTTTAGGCACTGATACTCCTGAGATAAATGCTGCAAGGGTTACCCGCCGTATGATTGAAGGTGGCCACGAAGACTCCCGAAGGTTACGGTAAAACCTCATTGTGATCGTTCACCTCGAGTTTGCCAGCTTCAGGGCGTCCAAATCGATCACATCATGGTCAGCAGATTTGAGTTCACCGGCCATCTGTTCTTTCATGGCGAAGCCGCCGTGATCGGCAGCGATTCCGATCCACATCAGCTGGTCTCCTTCAGGCGTCCCAGCAAAATAAGGGCTCTCCGGCAGACATTCTCCACACTGAAACCGAATTCATGCAGCACAATTGCTCCCGGGGCTGATGCCCCAAACCGATCCACCCCGACGATGTCGCCGCCGGTTCCCACGTAACGGTGCCAGCCAAGCGGAGAGCCAGCTTCGATCGCCAGCCGCATCGTCACCTGTGGCGGTAGAACCGAGTCACGGTACTCTTGCGGCTGCTTATCGAAAAGCTCCCAACTGGGCATTGAGACGACAATGGCATGGATGTTCTGCCGGGCAAGTTCGTCCTGTGCAGCAACTGCCAGATGAAGTTCCGAGCCGGTGGCGATCAGCACGAGATCAGGTATTTCTACTGCCGAATCAGCAACAACATATGCCCCGAGTCTGAGCCCATCGGCCGGGGCATAGCGATACCGGTCCAGTGTCGGGATATTCTGGCGGGAAAGGATGAGCGCTACCGGTCCGGCACTTTCGAGAGCCACCTGCCAGGCCACGGCAGTCTCGTTGGCATCGCCGGGGCGGATGACGAGAAGGTTGGGTATGGCTCTTAGCGCCGCCAATTGCTCGACCGGTTGATGGGTAGGACCGTCTTCCCCCAACCCGATGCTGTCATGGGTGAAGACGTGGATGACATGAAGCCCCATGAGCGCCGCCAGCCGCAGCGATGGTCGAAGGTAATCGGAGAATGCGAAGAATGTGGCGCCGAAGGGGATGAGCCCGCCGTGGGCGGCCATGCCGTTGAGGGCTGCCGCCATGGCATGCTCCCGAACTCCGAAATGAAAGTTGCCTCCTGCATACCCCCCCACTCCGCCAACCGTTCCCTGCGGGTCAGCGGGCTGCATGTCAGGACTTTCGAAGTCCCCCATCCCTTTGAGAGCGGTATTGGTCGACGGGTTGAGATCCGCGGAACCGCCAACGAGAAAGGGAAGGCGGGGAGCGATGGCATTCATTACTTTTCCCGAGGCAACTCTGCTTGCCATTCCTTTTGGGTCGGCGGGGAAGGAAGGGATATCTGCGTCCCACCCAGCTGAGAGGCTACCTGCCATCGCCTGGCGTAACTCCTGGGCGAGCTTGGGGTATTCACTGGCATAGGCGGAGAACATGGAGTCCCATTTTCCCTCGGCTTCTTTCCCCTTGCGCAGCGCCTGATGGAAATGACTCAAGGCTTCCTCCGGAATGAAAAAATCCGGTTCCGTTGGCCACCCCAGATTTTCTTTGGTAAGGCGGACTTCATCTTCTCCCAGCGGAGAACCGTGCGCCTCAATCGTGTTCTGCTTGTGAGGGGAGCCAAAGCAGATATGGGTTCGGACGATTATGAGAGAGGGTTTGTCGGCTCTGGACCTGGCCGCATCAAGTGCGCCATGAATGGCTGCCAGATCATTGCCGTCCGCCACTGTCTGCACATGCCATCCATATGCCGCAAATCTTTGGGCCCGCTCCTCGGTGAAGGTCAGGTCGGTTGCTGAAGCAAGGGTTATGCGGTTGTCATCGTAGAGATAGATCAGTTTGCCGAGCCGCAGGTGGCCGGCAAGCGAGGCTGCCTCAGCTGCAACACCCTCCATGAGATCGCCGTCGCTGACTATACCGTAGGTGACGTGATCAATGATATCGAAGCCGGGGCGATTGTAACGGGCAGCAAGGTGTGCCTCGGCCATGGCCATTCCCACTCCGTTGCCAAATCCCTGGCCGAGGGGGCCGGTGGTTATCTCAACTCCGGGTGTATGGCCCCGTTCTGGATGGCCGGGGGTTTTGCTCTGCCACTGCCGGAACCGTTTAATCTCATTCAGAGGCAGATCGTAGCCGGTAAGGTGAAGAAGGCTGTAGAGGAGCATTGAGGCATGGCCGGCGGACAGAACGAAGCGGTCACGGTTGAACCAGGAGGGGTTTGTCGGATTGTGGTTAAGAAAGCGGCTCCAGAGAATATAAGCCATGGGAGCAGCGCCCATCGGCATTCCCGGATGGCCGCTGTTGGCCTTCTGAATGGCATCTATTGAAAGAAAGCGGATCGAGTTGATGCAGAGGTTATCAATGTTTGAAGGAGTGAATGAGTACGGTAAGTCTCTCTTCATAAAATCTCCTGTTCATATTGGTACGGTCTGCTTGTAGGTAATGTCCGATAATAAGCAGGATGACCATACGGTCATCGCTGCGAAGGTGAAGGAACTGGGGCGGGGGTCATTTCGCGACTGGTAAGCCCTCTATCAGCGTCATGGTGAATGCAAAGGCTGAGCTGCTTCGAGCTTCGGGACCGACCTGCCTTCACAGGTTTATTGTTGAAGATGTGGTGAATAAATTAACAACTTATGCGGCGTTACGAGAATTCACCGGTAAGCTGAAACTTCAACTTCTGGTCAGAGCGCCAAATCTGCTACTGCTCACCAGGTCCTTGAAGTACTGCATATCCTCACAGAATTTGTTCCCTTCCTCAAGAGAAATTCTTTTTTCGACAACCAGCTTTGCAAGACTCAGGTCGAGCGACTGGAACTCTTCGTTGGAATGCCTGAGCCGCGAGCGGATTTGATGCCCCTTCGATTCGCGGATCAGATTTTTTACCCTAATTGAATTGACAAGTTTTTCCAAGGCAAGGATCCTTCCGGAGCCGTCCATAGCTGACAGCAGACGCTGGTTCAGGACCAGCAGGAAGTTTTCGGCGAGTTGCACTCTTATCTGCTGCTGCTGCTCGATAGGGAAGATGTCGATGGTCCGTTCGAATGCCGATGTCGCAAAGTTGGAGTGAAGAGTGGTCAGCACCAGGTGGCCCGTCTCGGCTGCCTGCAGCGCTATGGCAAAACTTTCCGGGTCGCGCATCTCACCAATGACTATGACATCAGGCGACTGCCGAAAGATGTGGCGGAGCCCCTGGTGGAACGAGGGGGTATCTCGTCCCACCTCCCGCTGGTTGACATTGCTCATCTTGTGCCGATGGTGGTATTCGATCGGATCCTCGATGGTAATGATGTTGCATTTCCGCTTTTCGTTGATTATGTTGACCAGTGCTGCAAGGGTTGTGCTCTTCCCGTGGCCAGTGGGGCCGGTGATCATGATGAGCCCCTGTTTCTTCAGGGCAAACTCCTCGACCCACGGCGGCAGTCCCAGCTGTTCAAGCGAAGGGATACTTTCCATGACGCTGCGGACCGCTATCGAGTATGAATTGCGCTGCTTGAAGATGTTGACTCGAAAACGCCCCAGGTCCGGGACAGTTCTTCCGAAATCGATGTCCTGGCTGAGCGCAAACTCTTCCCATCGCTTTTCGGTCATCAGCTCGTTGACATAGTTGGAGATATCCAGTGGGGTCAGTTTGATGCTCGAGAGTCGCAGAACTTCGTTGTTCTTCTTCAGGCAGGGGGGTACTCCGACAGTCAGCAGCAGGTCAGAAGCCGATTCTTCGGTCAGCCAGCGTAAAAGTGCCAGCATTCCGTTGGGGTTGCTGCTCCCGGTCTTTCTCTTGGTCCCCGATGCAGACTTTTTTAGTATCTGAGCAACAGGCAGCGGATCTGTCAATTCACCGCCGAGCGATGTAATATGGTTGAGGATCACCTCCATCTGGGCAAATGGCACCACAACCGGCTGAATCAACTTGCCGAGGGTGAACTCCAGCTCGTTAAGAGCTTCGAGGTTGTTGGGGTCAACCATCGCCATGAACACAGTTTTAGTTCCGTTGGCCACGGGGATAACGCAATATTTTCTCATCATATCGAATGGCATAATATTGAATACACCTGGCAAAATAGTCAGGTTGTCCATATTTGCCGGAGGTATGCCGAAGCGCTCCTCAAGAACGATTAGCAACTCCTCGGTACTCACATAGCCGAGTTCCACAAGCAGTGAACCCAATCGTCCACCTTCCTGGTTGTGGCGCTCCAGGGCGCAGTCGAGTTCTTCGCAGGTCAGGTACTGGCGCTCGATGAACAGCTCGCCGATCCGGATTTCCCGGGGGTTGGCTGCATTATCTGAAGGCATTTGATCTCCCTGAATTTTAAAAATGAAGGTTGCTGATGAACCAGAAAACGTCGGTACAGGCTACTGACTCAAGATTAACTCGCGCTATTTTATCATAGATCTGCGTTTTATCCAGGTGCGGCTGAAAACCTGACACTGAGCAGATTCTGCCTGAAATCGGCAGAACATTTTCTCCGATTATTACCACTCCATAGCATTTCCCCTGGCTCTTCTCCGATTGCTCTACGTCCAATTCTCTTGACTCACCACCACGTTATTTACTATCTTCCCGCATGGCCAAAAGCTCTCCGCAGTAGTTATTCAATGGAAGAGTATCGTCTAAAGTACAGGATCAAAACCATGAGCAGTCGCTCCCTTATCACCATGATCGAGAGCATCGAACCGGGGATTGTAATCCTCAACAGCGACTACTCGATCTCCCATATCAACCGGATGTTCATTCTGATGTTTGGCGATGTTCCGGTCGAACGACTCTTCCAGACCGATATACTTGGCTTTCACCGGGAAGAAGATCGCGGGAAGGTCGGTGATATGCTGCGCCTGGCAGGTGAATCAAAACGCCAGATTCCGCTGTCGCTGAAGATGATCAGCCATGACGGCCGGGACCGCTACCTGCTGATCAAACTGACCCCCCTTGTGGATCGCGCAATGGCGGAGGACAAGCTCTGCGCGACCTTTTACGATATCACGCCATTCATATCAGTGGAACGCAAACTACTCAGGATTCCGGTCACCTCCGGGGGGGAGATTCATCTGCTCAAACCTGAGGAGATCATCTACCTCAAGGCTGACAACATCTACTCACAGGTCTGTGCCGAGTCAGGGGAGTATCACTGCGACCTCACCATTGGCGCTATCGCCAAACGGCTTCCTGATGATATGTTCTTCCGGACTCACCGCAGCTACCTGGTAAATATCGCCAAGGTGAGGAAGGTTCAGCGTGAACGTTCCGAATGCACTGTCAACGTCAAGGGGAACGATGTGCGATTGCCGATCAGCCGCGACAAGCTTCAGGAGTTTCTGGTAGAAATCGGCCTGAAGTAACACCACCGCTCACCCTTCACTTATATTTTCCAACCTTTCACAAGCCCCTGTCGCCATTTACAAGGTACCGTTTCCCTTATCCCGGTTCATCAGTTACGCTGGCCCAAAGTCGGCTTCTGTCAAACTTTTAAGGGAGGAATCAATATGTGTGATGCGGGATGCGGGAAACATGATCATCGGAGCGTTGATCCGGCTGCAGTGGAGATGCTGGCGATTGCCGACAGGGAGCAGTATGCAACCCAGTGGAGCCGCTATGAACAACAGCAGCCACAGTGCAGCTACGGCCAGTTGGGGACCTGTTGCCGGATCTGTTCAATGGGGCCATGCAGAATCGATCCGTTTGGAGAAGGTCCCTCGCAGGGTGTCTGCGGAGCAACTGCCGATACCATCGTGGCGAGAAACCTGGCGCGCATGGCAGCAGTCGGCTCTTCCTCGCATTCGGATCATGGCCGCAAGGCAGCCCTGCTGCTGAAGGCGGTGGCAAGCGGCGCCAACACCAATTATCGCATTACGGATACCGACAAGCTTCTGGCGGTTGCCACAAGGCTCGACATCGCTACGGATGGGCGCGGTTTCCCGGAGATAGCGGGCGACGTGGCTGACGCGGCCATCAACTGTTTCGGCAAACAGGATGAAGAGCCGATCCTGTTTCTGGAAAAGTTCATGCCTAAAAAGCGCTTCCAACATCTGAAAAATCTGGAGCAGTCACTTCTGGAAAGCACCGGAGCCGTGACCGGTTTTCTGCCTCGTGGCATCGACCGGGAGGCGATAGATATCCTGCATCGCACCCACTTCGGCTGCGACGCAGACCCGCTCTCCCTGATCGCCCAGACCATCCGCTGCTCCCTCTCCGATGGCTGGGGCGGCTCACTGATCGCAACCTCGGTGCAGGACATACTGCTCGGAACACCCACAATCAAATCTATCAAGGCCAATCTGGGAGTGCTTGAGGCTGACAGCGTCAATGTCGTTGTTCACGGGCACGAACCGATCCTGTCGGCAAAGATCGTAGAGATGGCCCAGGAGCCGGAGATTCAACTCGCTGCGGTTGCAGCGGGGGCACGGCGGGTCAATGTGGTCGGTCTCTGCTGCACCGGCAACGAGGTGCTGCTGCGCCAGGGGGTCGGCATGGCTGGAAACGAGGCCCACAGCGAACTGGCAATCATGACCGGCGCGGTGGATGCGATGGTGGTGGATGTCCAGTGTATCTATCCGGCACTGGCCGACCTGGCTTCCTGTTTTCATACCCGTTTCATAACCACCAGCGACCAGGCCAAGATCCCCGGAGCTCGCCACATCCAGTTCCATGAGGATCAGGCAGACGCCATCTCCCGCACCATCCTCAAGGATGCCATCGCCGCCTTTCCCCGTCGTAACCCGGCCCGCGTCCATATCCCTGAGCATACCGCAAACGCCATTGTCGGCTTTACCGTTGAGGAGATTTTGAAGGCCCTGGGCGGCACCCCCCAGCCGCTGATCGATCTGATCCTGAACGGCACCATCAAAGGGGTGGCCGGCATTGTGGGGTGCAACAACGTGAAGGTTCAGCAGGATTCGTTTCATCGCCAGTTGACCACCGAGCTTATCAAACGCAACATTCTGGTGATCGGCACCGGCTGCTGGGCGGTCGGGGCGGCCAAGGCCGGCTTGATGAACCTTGATGCACAGGAACTTGCAGGAGATGGTCTCAAGGGGGTCTGCAAACAGCTCGGGATTCCACCTGTGCTGCACATGGGTTCGTGCGTGGACTGTTCGCGGATGCTCGTCCTGGCAGGGGCTCTCGCGGATCATCTCGATCTTGATATCTCCCAACTGCCGCTGGTCGGCTCGGCGCCGGAATGGACCACGGAAAAGGCGGTTGCGATAGGTGCCTATTTTGTCGGCAGCGGCATCCCGGTTCACCTCTGGCCGCTACCCCCCATTCTGGGCGGTCCTGTCGTGACCCGGATCCTCACCCAGGACGCCAAGGAGGTACTGGGAGGCTATTTCTTTGTGGAGGAAGACCCGATCATTACCGCTGACAAGATGGAAGCGGTGATTATGGAGCGCCGCGCAGCGCTGGGGATATAAAATATGTGTCAAAGCAACGGTTATAGGGTCGTAATCACCGGCAAGGGTGGTGTGGGGAAAACAACCCTGACATCCTGCCTTGCCACGCAGCTGGCCCGCAACGGGGTAACTGTGCTGGCGGTGGACGAGGATCCGCAGATGAACCTCCCCCACGCTCTCGGTATGAGTGTTGAAGAGGCGGGGCGAATCGTACCGCTTAATAAGAATAATGGCTATATCGAGGAAAAAACCGGCATTCGCCCCGGCGCCAGCGGCTGGGGTGCCATGTTCAAGCTGAACCCGGATGTGAACGACGTGGTTGAGCGCTTCGGCATCAACGTCTCCAAAAACCTGAACCTTCTGGTGATGGGAACCGTCAAACAGGCGGGCGGCGGCTGTCTCTGTGCGGAAAACGTACTGCTGGATTCTACAATTCGTCACCTGGCGCTGCGCAACAACGAGGCGATTCTGCTCGACACACAGGCCGGGGTCGAACATTTCGGCCGGGCGCTTGCCAAGGGGTTTAATCAATGTCTGGTGGTCTCAGATGACACCTTCAACGCCCTTACGGTGGCCGAACATTCCGCCCGGCTCGCCCGGGAGTCGGGGATAGCCCATGTCTCCCTGGTGATCAACCGGGGGAAGGAAGCGACCGCGGAAAAGATGGCCCGCTTCGATGAATACATCGGCACAGGGCTGGCAAAAAACTTCGATTCCGTGTTCCTGCTGCCGTTTGAGCCACGCCTGGAACGGCTTGAACCGGCCGTCACCCGGATCATGGACGAACAGGGTAGCGACTACGCTACAGCGGTCGCTGCGCTTGCATCTCGTCTGGGAGCGCATGGCTGCAGCTGTGCCACGGAACACTCACATGGAGGAACACCATGAAAAAACTGTTTGTGGATTACAAGAAATGTCTGGCCTGCAAGGGGTGCGAAACCGCCTGCGCCATTGAGCATCACCCGAGCCACAACCTGTTCGGGGCACTAGGCGATACCAAAACCCAGATCAATGTGCGGGTGCTCGGTGTGGAACACGAGGCCTTTCCACTCTCCTGCCGCCACTGCGACCCTGCCGACTGCCTGAATGCCTGTCCTTCAGGCGCCATTACCCGCGACCAGGACAGCGGCGCAGTCCTGCTGAATCCGGACTTGTGCAAGGCTTGTGCAATGTGCGCCATGGTCTGTCCCTTTGACGCCATAGCCTTCAAGGAAACCCACCGCGCCCGTTACGACAGGGATGTGGCTTACAAATGCGACCTGTGCAATGACCGGATCAAGGCGGGCGGTCAACCGGCCTGCGTGGAAGCCTGTCATTCCGGCGCGCTGGTCTATGGCGATTTTGATCATATTCGCAAAGATCGGGCCGTCAGCGGCCTGAAGTGCTATCTGTTGGGGAAACACGACAGTATGCCGCCACTGGTGGAGCTGTTCCGGGAACTGCGGCGCAAGGAGTGTCAGCGTCGTCGTGGGGGTGAATGATGAAGGTCGTAACCGTTGGCACCGGCATGGCTGCGGCGGAATTCGTGCAGCGACTCCGGCTGGATGGATTTGACGGCCCGATCACCATGGTTGGCGACGAGGAGTTCCCCCCTTATTCGCCCTGTGTGATCCCTTTTTTCCTGGGGGGTGAACCGCTTGAAACCGTCTACTGGAAGGGGGGTGATTTCTACGAAAAATATGGCGTCACACCCTGTCTGGGAGAGGCGGTGGTTGAAGTCGATACGGAACGGAAGGTTGTCACCACTGCTGCCGGAAAGAGTGAAAGCTACGACCGCCTGTTTTATGCCACCGGCGCCAGGAGCTGGTATCCAAACCCGGAGTGGCTGGAGACCCGCGGGGTGTTCGGCTTCAAGACCCTTACCGACATGGTGGCTATTGACCGCTATGTACGAGAGAATAACGTCAACCGGGCCGTTATCTTTGGCGGCGGCTTCATCGGTGTAGATGCAGCCCTGGCCCTGCGGCATCGCGGCCTGAAGATAACCCTGGTCCATCGCAACACCCGGCTTCTCTCCCAGATGACTGATGAGGATGGCGGCCGGTTTGCCACGGACAAACTGAGAGAGAAGACCGGGATTGACGTCCGCCTTAAAATCACGGTGGATGCTATAACTACCGACAACGGCCAGTTGACCGGAGTCTGTTTTTCAGACGGCAACAGCATGGAAACCACGCTGCTTATCGTCTCCATCGGCGTTTCCCCCAACTCCGAGGCGATGACCGGGGAGGACAAGGGAGTAGCTGTAAGTGCCCAGATGCTTGCTGATCCCTCTATCTACTGCGCCGGAGATGTGGCTATCACCCCGCATGCAGTCAGCGGCAAGGAGGGGATCTACGCCACTTATCCCAATGCCATGGCCCAGGCCCGCATCGCAGCCCGGCATATGATCCACGGCGACGGCTCATATGCTGGCTCCATCAATACCAATGTGCTAAAAAAGCATATCAATTTTCCGATTGTTTCAGCAGGGAGCTTCAGTGGCGAACCGGTCACCTGGCAGCAGGGTGATATCTGGCGCAGGGTTTATCTGAAGGAGGGGAGGATCAATGGTTATCTCATTATCGGCGACACCCGCATGTCCGGCTATGTCTATCAGCTCTATCGCTCACAAAACCTGGTGGAGAGGAGCATCAAGGCAATCCTCTCCTCGCCGCGGCATGACGGCTACTATCGCGAAATGCTTGGGGTTGTGGATTGCTGAACGTAGCATGTTGATCGTCAGTCTAACATGCTAAAATGCATGAGATTATAATATCCACCTATTACCTTTAGAGACCCGTTTTAGAAAGCAAAAAAGGCCAACAACGATGGCTCGCGTGAGTCCGCATTTTGAATACTTACTGGAAGAGTCCCAACATCAAGGTTATCGATTAAACATAGCTCACTTGCTGGAGTTCATCACTGCCGGCATGGCAGTGGCTTCCCAAATTACGCGCGTCTTTGGCGATTCGCAGGGTGACCGCCAGAATGGAATAATGTAATGGGTAAAGACAAATTGGACAGACACACCTTGACTTCGATATTTTCCGCGGGATAATTTATAAGATCAATCTAATAAATCGTTTCCTTACGCAAATCTGTGCAAGGTAGTAGTCACGGGTAAACCCCCCATGCAGTTATAGTATGTTTGAAATGCATCATTGACATCCCTAAGGTAGCGTATAAAATAAGAAAATTATAACTAATCTGGCCAAACCTCGGGGAACCGGGGGACGGAAAGCCTTGGAACTTAAACTTCTGCACGCTTCGTGATGCAAGAGTCGGCCGGGTTCCCAACTCATTGAAACAAGGAAAGTGAGATTTTCGAAGCGACCGTTCATGTCCACCGAGCTGACCGATGGCCATTTCACAACCCTGAGCGGAATCGCTGACCATTCGATTTCAACGGCAAAGGCCGTGATCGGCAAAGCCTTTAGCTTCGGCTACGAGAAGCCGACGGCTTTTCAAGTTGGGGTGCTTGAGGCGGAACTGAGTTTCGGAGGACAGGATTTCTTTGGGACAATCCCTCAGCTTAATCAGCGTACGGCAAGCATAACAGTAGGCAACCCCATGATTGTTCCAACTTCAGCGGCATTAACAGTTTTTGCATCCGATCCGTTTGATCGCATCACGATTGTTCATTGGATGTTTCAGTAGTCAACGGTTAAACAGTCCATTCCCAAGCACCCTGCCCCTTCTGGGGGCAGGGTGTGTTTTATTGCGCGCTACAGAGAGCTTGCCTGACTATAATGACCCTGCAATGGGGGCACCGACCGGGGCTGCAGCGAATTGGCCCTGTTTGCTTTTGTTCCCGAATCATCTAAACTTTTAAAAGAAGCGGACACCAACGAGCGAGGTGAAACCTATGGCAACTGCAGGCGAACTCGATTTGAGACAGCAGCTCGAACAGCTCAATGCGGAACTGATGAGATCGGTCCCTGACGAGGTGGTTGCAATCATGCGCCAGGCAAGCGAGCAGCTCATCAACTCCGGCACTGTGGGGCTTGCACTGCAGGAGGGTGCTCTTGCCCCGGACTTTACCCTCCCGAATGCAGCGGGGAGACCATACCACCTTGCAGATGGGCTCGCCAGTGGACCGGTGGTGGTCACCTTCTACCGTGGCGGCTGGTGACCATACTGTAACCTGCAGTTGCGGGTTTATCAGCAAATTCTTCACCAGATCAAGGCGTTGGGAGCCACGCTGGTGGCAATATCACCTCAGACCCCGGACCATTCACAGGCCGTGCTTCTGAATAACTTCCTGCAATACGAGGTGCTGAGTGACCTGGGGAACAGTGTGGGGAGGGCCTACGGTCTTGTCTATCCCCTTGCCCGCGAACTGCGCCCGATCTATAAGAAATGGGGCATTGACCTTGCGCAGTATAATGACGACGAATCATGGGAGCTCCCACTCCCCGGCACGTTTGTCGTCGACCGGGATTTCACTGTCCGGCTTGCCTTTGCCGATGCCGACTACACCCGGCGGCTCGATCCTGCCGACCTCCTTGCCGCGCTGCAGTGCATTCGTCGGGGAGGTAGAGGGTCAGCTTCTGAAATAGAAAAAAATGATTTTCGAAGCCTGACCTAAAGCCATGCAGACAAGCTCTCCAAAGTAGTTTTTCAAACTCCTGTCAAATCGTTGCCGTGATCCCCTACCTTTGAGATACTTCGGAAGATCCTTGTCCAGCGCACTGATACAACACTGATTTCATCTGACGACACCTTGATCCGGGTTGACTTCAGGACTATGCCTGGTTTCGTTGATGACATGCTGTTTGTTCTTGATGCAGCCAACAGAATCATCCATATTTGTTCCGCAGCCTGTCTCGGGTATTGGTATCTGGGGAGGCACCGCAAACGAGTGGAAGAGATACAACAACCTGTTGCACATCCTTAAGGAGTCCGCTCTTGATGCCCCACTATGTAGAACCACTGTTCCGTCCTCCCAGCGAAGCAAAAAGCCTGATCTTTCAGATCACAGTGGGCTGTTCACAGAATACCTGTACCTTCTGCGGCATGTATAAGGGAAAGCTGTTCCGTGTCAGGCCGGTGCCGGAGATCATACAGGAGATTGCACGGATCCCGGAACGCCACCGGCAGAGCATAGACCGCGTCTTCCTGGCCGATGGAGACGCACTGGTCTACCCCTTTGACGGACTTGTAGAGATACTTGATGCCCTCTCAAGAGCGTTCCCCAGTCTGGCCAGGGTTGGATCCTATGCCTCTCCAAACAGCCTGACCACAAAAAGCCCGGAACAACTTGCCCTGTTGCGGGAGAAGCGGCTTCGAATCCTCTACTTCGGCCTGGAATCGGGTGACAATGAAACCCTCCTCCAGATCAATAAGGGGTTCACTGCCGACGAAATGGCAAAACAGTCCCTCAAAGCCCGCGAAGCAGGGATTAAGCTGTCAGTGACAGCCATTCTGGGCTTGGCGGGTCGGAATAAGAGTCTCATCCATGCCCGCGAGACTGCTGCCTGGGTCAATCGGGTGAATCCGGAGTATTTTTCTCTCCTGACCCTGTTCCATCGTCACAACGAGGATTTTGTCCGTTGTCTTGATCAGTGCACTCGCCGGGAACTGATGCTCGAAGCACGTGAACTGCTGTTGCATCTTAACCCGACCCGCACGATCGTGCGATCCAATCATGTCTCCAATTTTCTTAACCTTGCCGGCAGTTATCCCAAGGATCGGGAGCGCCTGGTCGGCGACCTGGATGCTGCCCTGGAGCGCGCCAATCTCTATCCCGGCTTTCTGGATGCGGTGCCGGAGTATACGGAAGAGTACTATTGATGAAGAGGCTTGTGAATCAGCTGCCGTAAGTTTTCACCACACGTGAACTATTCTTGCATCCACTGCATAAAAAAACAGCACCCAACCTTTTCATAGGGCATATGCTGTACACGTTTAAAATATAACCAGCTGATATGTAACGATAATATTGCCAATAACCGTTTTAGGCATGCCTCATGCTAAAACGCTGATACACGTAGTTATATATCCCAACCATCAGCACGGCAACGGCGCCCCTCAACTCCCATTCTCAGGAGTTACGGGCGCCGTTAGCATTTCTGCAAAGGAGATGAGATCATGTCAAACGCACTGGGAGTGAAAGTAAAACAGGTTACCGAAACTTCACCCGAAGAGATCGAACGGGTCAAAAACTGGATCAATACCGACGAGTACAAAGAGAAAAATTTTGCCCGACAGGCGCTGGTCATCAATCCACCCCATGCCTGTCAGCCTCTGGGTGCACAGCTGGCGGCCCATGGTTTCGAAGGGACCCTGCCGTTTGTGCATGGTTCTCAGGGGTGTGCCTCCTACTACCGCTCCACCCTCAACCGTCATTTCCGCGAACCTGCCCCGGCAGTCTCTGACTCCATGACCGAGGACGGTGCGGTGTTCGGCGGACAGAACAACCTGCACGAAGGGCTGGAGAATGCCATGGCCCTCTATAAGCCAAAGATGATGGCGATCTTCACCTCCTGCATGCCGGAGATCATCGGCGACGATCTTACTGCCTTTATCAAGAATGCCCGACTGAAGGGGTTCATCCCCAACGACTTTCCGGCACCATTTGCCAATACTCCGAGCTTCAACGGCTCCCACATCCATGGCTATGACGCGATGCTCCTCTCCATCCTTCAGACCCTGACCGAGGGGAAGTCAGTGGAAGGGCGCTGCACCGGCAAGCTGAACCTGATTGCCGGCTGCGACTTTAACACCGGAAACTACCGTGAGTATGCACGCATTATGAAAGTGTTCGGCATCCCCTACACCATGCTGGCAGACATCTCCGAAACATTCGATTCTCCCTGCGCCGGCTCGTATCAGGTTTATCCCGGGGGCACCAGGCTGGACGATGCCGCAGACTCAATCAACGGCAAGGCGACCATCACCCTCGGACCATATGCAACACCAAAGACATTTACCTGGATAAAGGACAACTTCGGCGGAAAGCACGTTGCCATGCCGATGCCTGTCGGTATCGAAAAGACCGATGCCTTTATCATGAAGATCGCCGATCTGTTCGGCAAACCGGTCCCTGAGACACTGAAGGCGGAGCGGGGGAGGGCTGTGGATGTCATGACCGATGCCCACCAGTACCTGCACGGCAGAAAGTTTGCGGTCTATGGCGATCCTGATTACCTGCTCGGCTATGTCACGTTTCTACTGGAGATGGGCGCCATACCACATCACATCCTCTGCAGCAAGGGGAGCAAGAAATTCGAGAAGGAGATGCAGGCTCTGCTGGACAGCTCAATGTATGGCAAGGGGTGCACCATCTACATGGGCAAAGATCTCTGGCACATGCGCAGCCTCCTGGTCACCGATCCGGTGGATGCTATGATAGGCGATTCCCATGGCAAGTTCGCGGCCCGTGATGCCGGCATACCGCTCTTCCGGTTCGGCTTTCCGATAATGGACCGGGTCAATAAACACCGTTATCCGCTGGTAGGTTACCAGGGTATTCTCAACATGGTTTCCGAAATCGCCAACAAGTTCCTGGATATCAAGGATGAGACCTGCGAGGACCGGTTTTTTGAACTGATGCGGTAGGGGCTTTCGGGTAGAAAAAGGAGAAAAGAAACGGGCGGCCGAATTGGCCGCCCGTTTCTTTTGTGTCTAAAATTACTCAATAAAGCCATCAGGCAATCAACGAAAAACGTTCCTTTGGCACCTGGCAGACCGGGCACTTGTCCGGTGGCGCATCATAGACGGTGTTGCCGCAGATTTCGCAGACGTATACCGGTCGCGAAGCCAGGTCGGATCCGCTTTGGACCGCTGCAAAGGCTTTCTGGTAGAGGTCGTGGTGGACCTCCTCAACTGCCAGGGCATTGCGGAACGAGACCTCAGCCATCCGGTCCCCTTCATTCTTGGCCTCTTCGAGGTAGGGGGGATACATGGTCTGGAATTCGAACCCTTCACCCTCTATTGACTCCTGCAGATTTTCCGCAGTCTTCTTGATCCCTCCCATGGCGCGAAGATGCGCATGGGCATGGATCGTTTCGGCGTGGGCCGCGGCCCGGAACAGTTTGGCCACCTGAGGGAAGCCGTCGACTTCTGCCTGCTTGGCAAAGGCGAGATACTTGCGATTGGCCTGACTTTCACCGGCAAATGCCCCGGCAAGGTTCTCTTTGGTTGACATCTGTTTCCTCCTGGTTGTTTGGTGGGGGAGACCGGTTGGTTGCCCCTATAGCCTTTTCCCTAACTCGGAACTTCACTTAATGGAATCTTCAGTGCCTCAGCCACCCCCTTGCCGTAGGCCGGGTCGGCCTTCAGGCAGTTGCCGATGTGGCGCAGCTGAACCTCCCGGGGTGCTCCACCAATGGCAGCGGTGGTGTTGGCAAAGAGGAGCTGCTTCTTCTCTTCCGTCAGAAGGCGGAAGAGGGCGCCGGGCTGGGAGTAGTAATCCTCGTCCTCGCGGTGGTTCCAGTGGTCGGCTGCCCCCTCAATGCTTAAGGGTGGCTCGGCAAAATCAGGCTGCTGCTGCCACTCGCCGTAGCTGTTGGGTTCATAGCCGAGCGTGCTGCCATAATTGCCGTCAACCCGCATGGCGCCGTCGCGGTGATAGCTGTGGAAAGGGCAGCGTGAGGCATTGACCGGTATCAGGTGGTGGTTGACGCCGAGCCGGTAGCGCTGAGCGTCACCGTAGGAGAAGAGCCGCCCCTGAAGCATCTTGTCTGGTGAGAAGCTGATGCCAGGGACAACGTTGGCAGGGTTGAAGGCGACCTGTTCCACCTCAGCAAAGTAGTTTTCCGGATTTCGATTCAGTTCTAAGACCCCTACCTCGATTAGTGGGTAATCCTTTTTGAACCAGACCTTGGTGAGGTCAAATGGGTGGTAGGGAGAGTTGGCGGCGTCCTTTTCCGGCATGATCTGGATGAACATGGTCCAGCGGGGGAAATTGCCCTTTTCGATACTCTCGTACAGGTCGCGCTGGTGGCTTTCCCGGTCCCTGCCCACCAGCGACTCGGCTTCGGCGTCGCTCAAGTTTTTGATCCCTTGCTGAGTGCGGAGGTGGAACTTCACCCAGTACCGTTCATTCTTGGCATTGATGAAACTGAAGGTGTGGCTACCGAAGCCGTGCATGTGGCGATAGGTGGCGGGGAGACCGCGGTCGCTCATGACGATGGTGATCTGGTGCAGCGCCTCCGGCAGTGAGGTCCAGAAGTCCCAGTTGTTTTTGGCGCTGCGGAGGTTGGTACGTGGATCCCGCTTGACGGCGTGGTTCAGGTCAGGAAACTTGAGTGGATCGCGCAGGAAAAAGACCGGTGTGTTGTTCCCCACCAGATCCCAGTTTCCCTCTTCGGTATAGAACTTTGTCGCAAAACCGCGGATGTCCCGCTCGGCGTCTGCAGCACCGCGCTCGCCGGCCACGGTAGAAAAGCGGGTGAAGAGTTCGGTCTTCTTTCCCACGGCGGAGAATATTTTTGCCTTGGTGTAGCGGGTGATGTCATGGGTGACGGTAAAGGTGCCGTAGGCACCGGAACCCTTGGCGTGCATCCGCCGCTCCGGGATCACCTCCCGATCGAAATGGGCGAGCTTCTCCAGGAACCAGACGTCCTGCAGCAGCACAGGGCCGCGTGAGCCGGCTGACATGGTGTTCTGGTTGTCGACCACGGGGGCGCCTGCGT
>JAYSLX010000163.1:0-2816 GCA_043725245.1 Geobacteraceae bacterium
CTGAGACGGCTGCTGCCCGGGAGCATGGCTCGGATATCACGAAACTCGGTTTCGAGCTTGAAAATTTCGGCGGCACAACTCACGTGTTAAAAGGGGTTCCCCGGCTTATTGCCCATACCGATTATCATAGGGCTCTTCTCGATATACTTTCCGAGCTGGTACAGCTTTCACGGAGTTCATCCGCAGATGAGCCGGCAGATGACCTCCTGGCCAGGATTGCCTGCCACAGTGTGGTACGTGGCAGCCATGCCCTCTCCTCACATGAGATCAGGAGCCTGTTGATCCAGATGGATCAGACCGTTTTTGCTGCCACCTGCCCGCACGGCAGACCGGTCCTTGGGAAAATTTCTCTGGGTGAGATAGAGAAGATGTTCAAACGCTCTAAGAGCGTTACCGTGGCCTGAGCAATGACATCCGGTTCAACAGGAAAGATTCGGCTTCTCGTGATCCAGGGGCCGACCGCTTCAGGCAAGACCGACCTTGCGCTGCGTCTGGCAGAAGAGATTGGCGGAGAGATCATAAATGCCGATTCCATGCAGGTTTATTGCGCGATGGAGATAGGTACGGCCAAACCTTCTACTGAGCTGCGCGTAAGGGTTCCTCACCATCTCCTCGATATTGTCAATCCGGATGTGAACTTCACTGCAAATCATTTTCGTCAAGAGGCAGAACGAGCCATTGTCGATATCGTAAGACGCGGCAGAAAACCGATTGTTGTCGGAGGAACAGGGCTCTATATCAGAGCTCTAGTAAAGGGTCTGGTCGATGCCCCGCCTGCTGATGAGCTCTACCGCGCGGAACTTCAGGAAATTGTCGCCAGGGAGGGGGGCGAGGCTCTTCTCGAAAGACTGGAAGAGGTGGACCCCGTCACCGCTCTCAAACTCCATCCCAATGACCATGTCCGGATTGTCAGGGCTCTGGAGGTGCACCGACAGAGCGGCAGGCCGATTTCCGAGATTCGAAAGAATCACGGTTTTAGTTCGGATGACTACCTCTGTCTTAAGTTGGGGATACACGTTAAGAGGGATGAACTCTATCGAAGGATCGATTGCCGTGTGGACCGGATGATGGCTGACGGGCTTGTAGAAGAAGTAATGGGGCTTTTATCTTCCGGCTATTCATTCGATCTCAAGGCCATGAAATCAATAGGCTACAGTGAGATATGCTCGTTCATCAAGGGTGAGTTCCCGATTGAGGAGGCAGTCAGGCTAATTAAACGCAATACCCGTCACTATGCCAAGCGTCAGGAGACCTGGTTCAAAAGAGACCCAGAAATTTCATGGGTTGAATATCCGGAAACATTTGCTATTATCTTAAACCATGTAAATGTATTTTTTGATTAAAGGAGCGTTTTTATGGCCAAGGCACCATTCAATATCCAGGATCAGTATCTGAACCAGTCCCGTAAGGAGCGGGTTAAGATCATTGTCAGGCTTATGACCGGTGAGTCAATGGAGGGTTACATAAAATCCTTTGACAACTTTTCTGTCCTTATGGAGGTCCAAGGCGACATCCTTATCTACAAACATTCCATTGCCACCATCACTTCGGTGGACGGCAACTTCAGGCTGCACCAGTAAGAATGGTGACGCCACTAACGTAGTACGCGAAGGGCGGCCTGATGGTCGCCTTTCCTGTTTCGGGATACTTCATGCATAATCGTCAACTGATATTTTCTGCCGTCATTATTTCAACTGTCATCGCGGTCGCCTTCCTCTGCTCCTGGCTGTCGGTCATTCTCCTGCCACTCTTCCTGGCGTTTATCATCGCCTATATACTTGACCCGGCCGTAAGTTACGTTGAGCTGAGAGGCCTCCCCCGGCCATTGGCCATCGCGCTGGTTTTGATGCTGATCATACTGATTGCCGTCTCTGTCGGCTACTTTTTTACGGAGGCACTTCGGCGAGAGTTGCAGACCATGCAAGGTCTGCTCCCTGACTATGCCGGACGTCTCTATGCCCTTATCCCTCATCAGGCAAAGGTTTATTTCGACATCGAGACTCCGGAAAAGGTCTATAGCCACATCAACAGAGCCATAGCCACCCTGCGCGCCTTACCGATGGGGGTCTACCGCGACTCATTTCTTGTTGTACAGAAGGCCTTTGCCACTACACTCTCTCTGGTCATTACTCTACTTGGCTATTTCATCATTCCGGTATACCTCTATTATTTCCTCAAGGATCTCCCAAAGATGCGTCCCGGTATCCTGGAACTGGTGCCGATCCGTTGGCGCGAGGGAATTAATGCGTTGCTCGGCGAGATTCACGGTACTCTCGGGGCCTTCATCCGGGGCCAGCTCCTCGTCTGTTTGATCCTGGCGGTACTTTACAGTGTCGGTCTCTGGTTTATAGGTATCGATCTGGCGCTGCTGATCGGTTCCCTTGCCGGAATTGCCTTCATTATCCCCTATCTGGGCACCCTGATCGGTATCGTCCTCTCTATGCTGATGGCGCTCCTCAAGTTCCAGGATATCCTCCATCCGCTCCTCTGTCTCGGCTGGTTTGCCCTGGTGCAGGCAGTTGAGGGTGGAGTGATTACCCCGAAGATCGTTGGCGAGACCGTGGGGCTCCATCCTTTGGTGATCATGCTGGCGCTGCTCGTCGGAGGGCAGATCGGAGGGATCTTCGGGATGCTTTTGGCTGTGCCGATGACCGCAGTTCTTAATGTCTTTGGCCGTGCTCTGCTTTCCAGATACCGCGAATCGCGCTTCTTCAGAGAGGGGGAGTGGGAGTGAAAGGGCTTTTGATTGAAGACGTCGCGCAGGGGAGCCTTGCCGGCGAACAGGGGATCGAACCGGGAGACAGGCTGATTGCCAT
>JAYSLX010000164.1:0-10001 GCA_043725245.1 Geobacteraceae bacterium
TGGAAAACGATGATGCTAACCGTGCCTTGATGGGTTCCAACATGCAGCGACAGGCGGTGCCACTTCTGCGCGCCGACTCACCTCTCGTCGGAACCGGCATGGAGCGGGTGGTTGCTCGTGACTCAGGTGTTTCTGTAGTTGCACGGCACAACGGCGTGGTCGAATCGGTAGACGCATCAAGGATCGTCGTAAAAATCGATGATGATGAGTTCGATGAGATGGGAACCGGAGTCGACATCTACAACTTGATCAAATTCGCCCGTTCAAACCAGAATACCTGCATAAACCAGCGACCTGTCGTCAAGGTCGGAGACCACGTAAAACGAAGCGATGTCATTGCTGATGGACCCTCCACAGACATGGGTGAACTGGCTCTAGGCCAGAACATTGTGGTTGCATTCATGCCTTGGGGTGGCTACAACTTTGAAGATTCGATCCTGATCTCCGAGAAGCTGGTAAAGGATGACCGTTACACCTCGATTCACATTGAGGAGTTCGAGTGTGTTGCCCGCGACACTAAACTCGGCAAGGAAGAGATCACCGCGGACATTCCTAACCTTGGTGAGGAAACGCTCAAGGATCTTGATGAGTCGGGAATTATCCGCATCGGTGCCGAAGTGAAGCCGGGCGATATCCTTGTCGGCAAGATAACCCCAAAAGGAGAGACCCAGCTTTCGCCTGAAGAGAAGCTTCTGCGTGCCATCTTTGGTGAAAAGGCAGGAGATGTCCGAGACACTTCTCTGCGCGTACCGCCTGGGGTGGAAGGGACGGTTATCGGAGCTAAGATCTTCTCCCGCAAGGGATCTGATAAGGATGCCCGGACAGAGATTATAGAGCGGGCAGAGGAGGAGAAGCTCCGTAAAGACGAGCAGGACGAAATTCGCATCATACGCGACTCAGCACTGAGCAAGCTGACAAAACTCCTTTTAGGGCGAACATCTGCGGTTAAAATAGAGGGTAAAGACGGTAAGGTGCTGTTGGCCAAAGAGAAGAAGATCAATGAAGAGCTTCTTTCGATCATTCCACTGGAGCGTTGGGACGAGATATCTGTCACCGATGGCGACGATGTTGAGGAGAGGGTTGCTCAGCTTCTTTCCAATCTCTACCAGAAGATTGACCTGATTCGCTACGTCTTTGACGACAAGATCCAGAAACTTAAGCGTGGTGACGACCTTCCTCCTGGCGTCATTAAGATGGTCAAGGTATACATAGCCATCAAACGTAAATTGCAGGTCGGGGACAAGATGGCCGGTCGCCACGGTAACAAGGGTGTTGTCTCAAGGATATTGCCCGAAGAAGATATGCCATACATGGAAGACGGCAGGCCGGTCGAGGTTGTCCTGAACCCACTTGGGGTTCCCTCCCGTATGAACGTGGGCCAGATACTGGAGACCCATCTGGGCTGGGCATCCAAGGGGATCGGTTGGAAGATAGAGGAGCTGTTGGAAAAGAACTCCCCGGCCGATATGCTCAAGAAATTCATCAAGGATGTATACGGCGAGAAGGATATGAACAAGTTCATCGACTCTCTTGAAGAGGATGAGCTTCATAGAGTTGCCAAGCGCTTGAAGAGAGGCGTGCCGATGGCCTCCTCTGTCTTCGAGGGCGCCACCGAGGAACATATACAGGGAATGCTCAAAAAGGCTGGTTTCGACAGCTCCGCACAGGTAACCCTGTATGACGGCAAGTCGGGCGATTCATTTAAACACAAGGTCACAGTTGGTGTGATGTATGTACTTAAGCTCCATCACCTTGTTGATGATAAGATACATGCACGATCCATTGGGCCTTACAGCCTGGTTACCCAACAGCCGCTCGGTGGCAAGGCCCAGTTCGGAGGTCAGCGTCTTGGTGAGATGGAGGTTTGGGCAATGGAGGCCTACGGCGCAGCCTATGCTCTGCAGGAATTCCTTACCGTCAAGTCCGACGATGTGGCTGGTCGTACACGTATGTATGAGGCAATCGTTAAAGGAAAGCATACTCTTGAACCGGGCCTCCCGGAGTCGTTCAACGTTCTCATAAAAGAGCTCCAGTCTCTCTGTCTGGATGTAGAGCTCCTCGAGCACGAGGACGAATAGTCGCAGCAGAAACCTGCGGCGTTGGGTGAGACTGCGCCGCCTGCAGGATAAACTCCTCACAACAAGGAGGCATTACATTGGACGATCTCTTTAACTTTTTTGATAAACCTAAAGATCCTTTACACTTTTCTGCCATTCGGATTTCCATATCATCGCCTGACAAGATCCGCGAGCGGTCGTTCGGCGAAGTAAAGAAGCCGGAAACCATAAACTACAGGACCTTCAAGCCCGAGCGAGACGGCCTCTTTTGCGCAAAAATCTTTGGGCCGACCAAGGATTACGAGTGCAACTGTGGCAAGTACAAGCGGATGAAGCACCGCGGCATAGTCTGCGAGAAGTGCGGAGTGGAGGTAATTCCCTCCAAGGTTCGCCGCGAGCGGCTTGGTCACATTGACCTTGCCACTCCGGTTGCCCACATCTGGTTCCTGAAGTCACTACCTTCAAGGATCGGAAATCTGCTCGACATGACCTTGAAGGATCTGGAGAGGGTTCTCTATTTCGAAGCCTATGTTGTTATCGATCCTGGGTCAACCACGCTTTCATTCGGGGATGTATTCTCCGAAGATCAATACCAGAAGGCCATTGACGAGCATGGGAGTGCCTTTACCGCAGGAATGGGGGCTGCCGCGATTCGCGACTGCCTCAAGGCACTCGACCTCAATGGTCTTGCAGATAGCCTGCGCACCGAGATGCAAGAGGCGAACAGCGAAGCCAAACGCAAAAAAGTCGCCAAGCGACTTAAGGTGGTTGAGGCATTTAAGGTTTCAGGTAATCGTCCCGAGTGGATGATCCTGGAGTGCATTCCAGTCCTTCCGCCGGAACTTCGACCTCTCGTCCCTCTGGATGGGGGGCGGTTTGCGACTTCCGATTTGAACGACCTCTATCGGCGTGTAATAAACCGCAATAACCGCCTGAAGCGCCTCATGGAGCTCCAGGCCCCTGAGGTGATCATCCGCAACGAGAAACGGATGCTGCAGGAGGCGGTTGATGCGCTCTTCGATAACGGTCGCCGTGGCAGGGCTATTGCCGGCCCCAACAAGCGACCACTCAAGTCGCTCTCTGACATGCTCAAGGGCAAGTCGGGCCGGTTCCGCCAGAATTTGCTCGGTAAGCGAGTTGATTATTCAGGCCGTTCCGTTATTGTTGTCGGTCCGGAACTGAAGCTCCACCAGTGCGGGCTACCCAAGAAAATGGCTCTGGAGCTCTTCAAGCCGTTCATCTATAACAAACTGGAAGAGCGTGGCTACGTAACAACCATAAAGAGCGCAAAGAAGATGGTTGAAAAAGAGCGTCCAGAGGTGTGGGACGTACTTGAAGAGGTGATCAAGGAGCATCCGGTTCTTCTCAACCGTGCGCCAACACTTCACAGACTCGGCATCCAAGCTTTTGAACCGGTCCTTATAGAGGGGAAAGCTATTCAGCTCCATCCGCTGGTCTGTACCGCTTTCAACGCAGATTTTGACGGTGATCAGATGGCTGTGCATCTACCTCTCTCCATTGAGAGCCAGGTTGAGGCACGGGTCCTTATGATGTCAACAAACAATATACTCTCTCCTGCCCATGGAAAGCCGATCATCGTCCCCTCCCAGGATATGGTTCTCGGGACGTATCACATGACACGGGATCGTGAGTTTGAGAGGGTTCTGGACGAGAACGGCAAGCCGATGCTCGATAAGAAAACCAACAACCCTCTCTGGAAACGTGTCAAGGGGTTTGGTAAGATTTTTGCCTCACCGGAAGAAGTTCGGATTGCCTTCGATTCTGGCGAGGTCGATCTCCAGGCCCCAATAGAAGTGCGCATGAAGAACGTGCAGGCAAGTGACGAGCCTCCCCAGAGGATCAAAACCACGGTTGGGCGAGTCATTCTTCGTGACATTCTCCCTGTTGTCGTTCCCTTTACCGCTATTAATAAGACGATGTCCAAAAAGGAACTCTCCAATCTGGTGGATATCTGCTACCGACTGGCTGGGAACAAAGAGACGGTTATCATAGCCGACCGCTTGAAGGAGATAGGCTTCCGTTATTCTACCCTTGCAGGTATTTCCATCTGCATTAATGACATGCAGATTCCTGAAGGGAAGGATGCGATCATTGACAGGGCCTCGGAAGAGGTAAAGGAGATTCAAAACCAGTATACTGAGGGTCTGATCACCGACGGAGAGCGATACAACAAGGTTATTGACATCTGGGCAAAGGCAACGGAAGAGATTGCCAAGGAGATGTTGGATAACATCTCCAAGGAAACGGTCTATTCTCCGGATGATGGGAAAGAGCTCAAGGTTCCTTCATTCAATGCCATCCACATGATGGCTGATTCAGGCGCCCGAGGTTCCGCACAGCAGATCCGTCAGCTGGCAGGCATGAGGGGCCTGATGGCTAAACCTTCCGGTGAGATCATCGAAACCCCAATCACTGCAAACTTCCGTGAAGGCCTCACAGTGCTTCAGTATTTCATATCTACTCACGGCGCTCGAAAGGGCCTTGCCGATACAGCGCTCAAGACGGCAAACTCCGGTTATCTTACACGGCGCCTTGTCGACGTGGCTCAGGATGCCATCATCACCGAGCCAGACTGCGGTACTATCGATGGTCTGATGGTTTCAGCCCTCACTGAGGGTGGCGAGATCATTGAGCATATCGGGGACCGGATCTTGGGGCGCGTTGCCCTGGAGGATATTCTCGATCCGGTTACCGGTGAGGTGCTGGTGCCCGCAGGGACCGATATCGATGAAACTCTTGTCATGAAGATAGAGGATGCCGGGCTCGAGAGAGTCAAGATCCGCTCCGTCCTTACATGTGAAAGTCGTCGAGGGATCTGTGCCATGTGCTACGGGCGTGACCTTGCCCGTGGTCATCTTGTAAACATGGGGGAGGCTGTCGGGGTTATAGCGGCCCAGTCCATCGGCGAGCCAGGAACGCAGCTGACCATGCGTACATTTCACATCGGTGGAACAGCATCACGACGCGCTGAACAGACCTCCTTGGAGGGAAGAACAGAAGGGCGTGTCAAATACATCAATATCAACTCGGTTATAAACGAGGAGAGAGATGGTGATACAGTAATATGTAATCATGTCGTCATGAACCGAAACGGTGAAATTGCGGTTGTAGATGAAACTGGTCGTGAGCGTGAGCGCTACACCGTTGTTTACGGTGCCAAGATCAAGGTTAAGCCCGACGAGACGGTTAAGCCGGGTCAGACTCTGGCTGAGTGGGATCCCTATACCATGCCGATCCTCACTGAAGTTTCAGGTAAAATAAAATTCGGTGATATCCTCGAAGGAGTCACTATGGAGGAGCAGGTTGACGAAGTTACCGGTCTCTCCCGAAAGGTCATCATCGAGTCACGGGATCAGGACAAGCGACCACGTATTACTATCAAGGACGAAACCGGCAAGACGGCAAAGGCTGGTGAGAGCACCATGGGGCGCTACTTCCTTCCACAGGGGGCTAACATATCCGTCCAGGATGATGCATATGTCAATGCAGGTGACGTGATTGCCAAGATCCCCAGAGAGACGACAAAAACAAAAGATATTACCGGGGGTCTCCCTCGCGTTGCAGAACTCTTCGAGGCGCGCAAGCCAAAGGATTATGCTGTGATCTCCGAAATTGACGGTGTAGTCAGTTTCGGCAAGGATGCCAAGGGGAAGCGCAAGGTTGTTGTCCGTCCGGACATTGGCGAGGAGAAGGAGTATCTGATACCCAAAGGCAAGCACATCAGCGTACATGAGGGGGATCATGTCAAGGCAGGCGAACCGCTAATGGACGGTTCTTCAAACCCACATGACATACTCAGGGTACTGGGGGTCAAGGAACTTGCTCGGTATCTCGTCGACGAGGTTCAGGAGGTTTATCGTCTCCAAGGTGTCAAGATCAACGACAAGCATATCGAGACTATTGTAAGGCAGATGCTTCGTCGTGTACGGGTTAAGGATGCAGGTGACACAATCATGCTGGTCGATGATCAGCTTGAGCGCTTCTTCTTCGAGGATGAAAACGAGAAAACCCTTGAAAAAGGTGGTCGTCCGGCGAGTGCAGAACCACTGCTTCTTGGTATTACAAAGGCCTCTCTATCTACAGAGTCCTTTATCTCCGCAGCGTCATTCCAGGAGACAACCAAGGTTCTAACCCAGGCGGCAATAGAAGGTAAAGTTGATTGTCTGCGGGGACTCAAGGAAAACGTCATCATGGGGCGTCTGATCCCTGCCGGAACAGGTCTTGCCAGGTATCGCCATCTGAAAATGCAGGTAGATGAGCCGGAAGGGCTGCCAGTGGCGCCAGTTGGGATTCTTCCCCTAGATCAAGAAGAAATCATTGATGAAGATTTTGATGGTGATGTTGAAGAATAATTACCCAATAACCCCATAGATGGGGATCTTGCAGGATGACGCCGGCGTGCAAAATTGCGCGCCGGCAATGTTTTTTTACCAGCTTAAAATTTAATTGCATTTTATCTTGACACTACAGCCTATATTGTTTATACATTGACGTCCAATTGATAAAGGTAGGCACAAGCCGCTATGTAAATAGCTAATGAATGGAGATGTCGGTAATCATTCCGGCCCTACACCTATTCCATTCCCCTTCTGTATTTTTGCTTGTGCCGTTGAGCTTTATGCTCCCCATTCTATGTTGGGTTGCTAATCAGTATTACGTTTCTATTGGTTAGGCTGCTACCTTCGTTTTATTTATAAATCTTGTATAAAAGCATTGACACGCAGGATCTATTTCTGCTAGGTTAGCGATTCGCTTCTCAAAGGGAAGCGGCAGGATAATTATTTGTTGGGAGATTGGGTTAACTATGCCGACGATTAATCAGCTTATCCGAATTGGAAGAGCGAGTAAAAATGACAAGTCGACTGCTCCGGCGCTGAAATGCTGCCCGCAGAAGCGTGGGGTCTGTACTAGGGTTTATACGACCACACCGAAGAAGCCAAACTCAGCATTGAGGAAGGTTGCCAGGGTGCGACTCACAAATGGTATCGAGGTTACCTCGTATATCCCAGGTGTGGGGCATAACCTGCAGGAGCACTCGGTGGTGCTGATCAGGGGCGGCAGGGTCAAAGACCTTCCTGGTGTACGCTATCACATTGTGCGCGGGACATTGGATTCGGTGGGCGTAAAGGATCGGAAGAAAAGCCGTTCCAAGTATGGAACCAAGCGGCCTAAATAGGGTCTGCTGGTACAGAACTATTTGAGGGGTAGGTATTATGCCTAGGAGAAGAGAAGTAGCCAAGCGGATAATTCTGCCGGATCCGAAGTATAGCGACCGGACAGTTGCCAAGTTTGTTAATATTATTATGCAGGACGGCAAGAAGAGTACTGCTGAGCGGGCTCTTTATGGTGCTCTTGATCTTGTTGCCCAGCGCGCAAACGAGGATGCATTGAAGGTTCTCAAGAAGGCGCTTGATAATGTAAAGCCTACCCTTGAGGTAAAGTCCAGAAGGGTTGGTGGTTCAACATATCAGGTCCCAGTTGAGGTCAGAGTTGAGCGTCGAAACTCTCTGGCTATGCGCTGGCTTGCACGTTATGCTAATGCGCGATCTGAAAAGACTGCAACTGACAAGCTTGCCGGTGAGATTCTTGATGCATATAATAGCCGGGGTGCAGCAGTTAAAAAGCGTGAAGACACTCACAAGATGGCTGAGGCTAACCGTGCCTTTGCACACTACCGCTGGTAGTTTATATAGCAGTGACTCTCTGGAGGAATCTTTGTGGCACGTTTGACCTCACTCGAAAATACTCGCAATATTGGCATAATGGCCCATATTGATGCCGGTAAGACAACGACTACAGAGCGTATTCTTTATTACACTGGTGTATCTCATAAGATAGGTGAAGTCCATGATGGCACTGCGACCATGGACTGGATGGCTCAGGAGCAGGAGCGTGGGATCACAATCACTTCAGCTGCGACAACCTGTACGTGGGACGATCACCGGATAAACATAATTGATACCCCGGGGCATGTGGATTTTACAATTGAGGTGGAGCGCTCGCTGCGCGTCCTGGATGGTGCTGTAGCGGTATTTTGCTCTGTGGGTGGCGTAGAGCCTCAGTCAGAGACTGTCTGGCGCCAGGCTGACAAATACTCTGTCCCTCGAATAGCCTTTATTAATAAGATGGACCGTGTTGGTGCGGATTTCTTTCGCGGTGTTGGGATGATCAAGGATCGCCTGAAGGCGAACCCACTTCCAATTCAGCTCCCTGTTGGCGTAGAGGATACCTTTAGGGGGATCGTGGACCTTGTCGAGATGAAGGCCATCATATGGGATGAGGAAGCGCTCGGGGCAAAGTATCATGAGGAGCAGATTCCAGCCGATATGCTTGAAATATCAGAGGAGTATCGTGAGAAGTTGATTGAAGAAGTTTCCAGTCATGATGATGTTCTGATGGAGAAGTATCTTGCTGGCGAGAAGTTGACGGTTGAAGAGATAAAGGCAGCAATTCGCAAAGCGACCATTGATATAAAAATATGTCCGGTGATCTGCGGATCAGCTTTTAAAAATAAAGGGGTCCAAAATCTTCTTGATTCTGTAGTTGACTATCTTCCGTCGCCTCTGGACGTTCCGGCGATAAAGGGTATTGATGCAGATACTGAGATGGAAGTCGAGAGAAGGGCCTCTGACGCAGAACCTTTCTCAGCGCTGGCATTCAAGATTATGACTGATCCTTTTGTTGGTCAGCTCTGTTTTTTCCGTGTTTATTCGGGCACGCTTAATTCTGGTTCGTATATTTATAACTCCACAAAAGGTAAAAAAGAGCGTATCGGCCGTATTCTCAAGATGCACGCAAATAAGCGTGAAGAGATCAAAGAAGTCTATGCCGGTGATATTGCGGCGGCAGTTGGCCTTAAGTATACAACCACAGGAGATACTCTCTGTCCGGAAGACTCGCCTGTGATTCTTGAGTCAATAGATTTTCCTGAGCCTGTTATTCACATCGCTATAGAACCCAAGACTAAAGCTGACCAGGATAAATTAGGTGCTAGTTTGGCAAAGCTGGCAAGCGAGGATCCCTCTTTCCGCATCAAGACTGACGAGGAAACCGGCCAAACTATCATCTCAGGTATGGGCGAACTGCATCTGGAGATCATTGTTGATCGTCTCATGCGAGAGTTTAAAGTAGAGGCAAACGTGGGTAAGCCGCAGGTCGCTTATCGTGAAACTATTTCCAAGAAAGTTAAGGTTGAGGGTAAGTTTGTTCGCCAGTCAGGCGGGCGTGGTCAGTACGGGCACGTCTGGCTACAGGTGGAGCCACAGGAGCCTGGCAAGGGCTACGAGTTTGTTGATGCAATTAAGGGTGGAGTTGTGCCCAGAGAGTATATACCTGCTGTCGATAAAGGCATTCAGGAAGCAACTGAGTGCGGTGTTATGGCTGGATTCCCTGTCGTTGATGTGAAGGTAACTCTCATCGATGGTTCGTACCACGAAGTTGATTCATCCGAAATGGCATTTAAGATAGCCGGTTCAATGGGCTTTAAGGAAGGCTGTCAAAAGGCTTCCCCTGTTCTTCTTGAGCCGATTATGTCGGTTGAAGTTGTCGTGCCTGAGGATTATATGGGGGAAGTAATAGGTGACCTGAACTCACGTCGCGGTAGGATTATGGGGATGGAAAGCCGTGCAGGAGCCCAGGTTGTGGCGGCTATGGTGCCACTTGCACAAATGTTCGGCTATGCTACGGATGTTCGTTCGGCAACCCAGGGTCGTGCAACTTATACCATGACATTTGATCATTATGAACAGGTTCCGAAATCTGTTTCCGAAGAAATAGTTGCAAAGGTTAAAGGATAAATTCCTTTATTAAGGAGGGGCTCAGGTTATGGCAAAGGCAAAATTTGAGAGGAATAAGCCGCACGTAAACATTGGGACGATTGGTCACGTCGATCACGGCAAGACCACGCTGACCGCAGCAATCACA
>JAYSLX010000165.1:0-7172 GCA_043725245.1 Geobacteraceae bacterium
CAGTCTGTCATCCCGCTTTTTGCTTGACTTCACGGCATGATATGGTCTATTTTGCCAGTTTGTTAAACGGGCTGAAACCTATCTGTTGGCAAGGTCTACAAGGGGTGGTAATGGAAGAGCTGAGCGAGCTTTTGCTGCAAAGAAGACGGAAGGTTGATGCACTGTGGGAGGCGGGGATCAACCCTTATCCCAACAATTTTAAGCCGAGCCATACATCGGCTGATCTATTGGCCGACTATGGAGTGGTGCAGGATATTCCTGAGCAGGCGGCCATCTATGTGGTTGCTGGCAGGATCATCGCCCGGCGCTCATTTGGCAAGGCAGCTTTTATCCAGGTACAGGACCGAAAAGGGAGAATGCAGCTCTACGTCCGGAAGGACGCTGTCGGAGACGAAGCATTTGCCTCTTTCGACACCTTTGATATCGGTGATATCATCGGTGCCAAAGGGTGGCCGTTCAGGACAAAGACAGGCGAACTCTCAATCCATGTCACCGATATCCGGCTGCTTGTCAAGTCGCTGCTCCCGCTTCCTGAAAAGTTTCACGGGCTTACCGACGTAGAGACACGCTACAGGCAGCGCTATGTTGATCTCATCGTCAATCCGGAGGTCCGTGAGGTTTTTGTCAAGCGGTCAAAGGTCATAAGTCTGATTCGCGATTTCATGGTGAAAAACGATTTCCTTGAAGTCGAGACCCCGATGATGCAGCCGATTCCAGGGGGTGCCACGGCACGCCCGTTTGTAACCCACCATAACGCCTTGGACATGCAGCTCTTTTTGCGCATAGCCCCTGAACTCTATCTCAAAAGGCTCGTAGTTGGCGGATTTGAGCGGGTCTTCGAGATAAACCGCAACTTCCGCAACGAAGGGATCTCCATTCGCCACAACCCGGAATTCACCATGATGGAGTTCTACCAAGCCTATGCAACCTTTGAGGACCTTATGGACTTCACTGAGGAGCTCCTCTGTCATGTGGCGGATGAGCTGATTGGTACATCGGAGTTCGATTATCAGGGGCACAGTATAAGTTTCAATCGCCCTTGGCGAAGGCTGACCGTTTTGGAGGCGATTATTGAGTATGGGGACATCGATGCAAAGTCTCTTGCCGATCGTGACCTGGCCTATGCATACGCCAAGAGCATCGGTCTGGATTCCCACGAGGATATTGGCTATGGCAAGCTGATTACCGAAATATTCGAAGAGGTGGCGGAGACCAAGCTGATCCAGCCGACATTTATTACTGCCTATCCAACCGAAGTGTCGCCTCTTTCCCGAAAGAGTGACAATGACCCGGAGATCGTCGACCGTTTCGAGCTGTTCATTGCCGGCCGTGAGTTGGCCAATGCATTTTCCGAGTTAAACGACCCGGTTGACCAGAAAGAACGTTTCCTTGCTCAGGTGGCGGCCAAAGACAAGGGGGACGAAGAGGCCCACTATATGGACGAGGATTATATCCGCGCTCTGGAGTACGGCATGCCTCCAACTGCCGGCGAGGGTATCGGAATCGACCGTCTGGTCATGCTTTTGACCAACTCAGCTTCTATCCGGGACGTGATCCTGTTTCCGCAGTTACGGAAAGAGAAGTAAGAAAGGCAACTGTGAAATGTGGTAACAACCTAGTTTTTCATTTTGTGGTTCACCCTTAACTGACCCTTAACCTTTCACAGGTTCCTATGCCCTACGAACTCTTCATCGGCCTCAGATACCTTAAGGCCAAGCGCAAGTCTACGTTCATATCCATTATCACCGTTATCTCCACCAGCGGGGTTGCCCTTGGAGTGCTTGCCCTGATCGTGGTCCTGGCAGTGATGACAGGTTTCGAAGAGTCCCTCAAGACCAAGATCATGGGGACAAATGCCCATGTGGTGGTTCTGGCCGGCCCAAATGGGATTACCGGTTACACCCCTACCATGGAGAAACTGAAGAAATTCGACGGAGTGGTTGCTGCAACTCCGTTTATCTATAGCCAGGTGATGCTGACCAGCGGCAAGAACGTGTCGGGGGTGGTTCTCCGAGGGATAGATCTTGCTACCGACCTTAAGGTGACCAATCTCCACCGTACGATCTGCGATGGAAAGATTGAAGAGCTGGAGCGTATATCGGGCAGACCTACGGCAGGCTCTGAACCGCCTGTTCCCGGGATCATGATAGGTCGTGAACTGGCCAAGAGCCTTAACCTTTATGTTGGGGATGCATTGAACGTGGTCTCGCCGATGGGGAATATCACTCCTATGGGGATGATCCCCAAGATAAAAAAATTCAAGGTTGTGGCTCTCTTCAACACCGGCATGTTTGAGTATGACTCCACCCTTGCCTATGTAACGCTTTCCAATGCCCAGGAATTTCTCGGTATGGGCGAGAGCATCACCGGTATCCAGCTGAAGGTTTCAGACGTCTATAAGACCGGAACCCTGGTCAGAAAGATAAATCGGGAGCTAGGGTCTCCCTACTATGCCCGCGACTGGATGCAGATGAACAAGAACATCCTGTTTGCCCTAAAGACCGAGAAGATGGTCATGTTCATCATCTTGACTCTCATTGTCCTCGTTGCGGCCTTTGGCATTTCCTCCACCCTCTTCATGGTGGTGATGGAAAAAACCAAGGATATCGCAATTCTCAAGTCGATGGGGGCTACTGGAAGCAGCATCATGAAAATCTTCGTCCTGGAGGGACTTATTATCGGCGTCACCGGGACGACCATCGGGATTATCGGCGGTCTTCTGGTAGCCTGCAACCTTGAGACGATAGTCGGTCTGATCCAGCGTCTCACCGGGTTTGAACTCTTCAGCAAGGATGTCTACTATCTGGACCGTTTCCCCTCCCAGGTCATACCCGGCGATGTGGTCCTGATCGGGGTGACGGCAGTGCTGATCTCTTTTGTCGCCACGCTTTACCCATCCTGGCAGGCATCGAGAATGGCACCTGCAGAGGCTCTCCGTTATGAGTAGCCTTCTTGAGGTCAAAGGCCTTTACAAGTCGTTCGGAGATGGTGAAGCCAGGGTGGAGGTCCTGAAGGGGATCGATCTCCAGGTGGCTGCTGCTGAGACCATTGCCCTGGTGGGGGCCTCCGGCGCAGGGAAGAGTACGCTCATGCATATCATCGGCACCCTTGACAGGCCAACCCAAGGGAGTGTCCGTTTTTGTGGCGAGGATGTTTTCCGTCCCGGTGACCCTGGACTGGCCGCCTTCCGCAACAAGACCATCGGCTTTGTCTTCCAGTTTCATCATCTTCTTCCGGAGTTCACAGCCCTTGAGAATGTGATGATGCCCCTTCTTATCGGTGGAAAGCAGCGGAGTGAGGCGATGGATGCTGCCGCCGGTATACTCGGCGATGTGGGGCTACGTCATCGTCTTTCCCACAAGCCGGGTGAACTCTCGGGTGGTGAGCAACAGCGGGTGGCGATTGCCCGCGCACTGGTCGGCTCACCTCAGTTGCTTCTGGCAGACGAACCGACCGGTAATCTCGACATGAAGACCAGCGACGAAATCCACGGGCTGCTCTGCGATATTCATGATACCCGTGGACTTACCCTGATAATTGTAACCCACAACGAGCGACTGGCTGCCCGCCTTGGGCGGACCATCCGGCTGGTTGACGGGAAAATCGGCGAGGCGTGAAGGCTCTTCTTCCCCTTGCGCTGCCTCAATCCGGAGGATACGTGCTTAAAAGGCTTGGCTTAACGCTCTGCTTAACCGTGCTGCTCATTATTGTGCTGGCCGGTTCGGTAATGGCTGAAGGGGAGCGAATCGCCGAGGTCAGGATTGCGGGAAATCGACGAATCGAGACCGATGCAATCAGGAATACGGTTGCCCTCAAGGCTGGCGACCTCCTTTATGCGGACAAGGTGGACACTGACGTCAGGACCATCTTCAAACTGGGTCATTTCCAGGATGTTAAGGCAGAGACGACACCGGTTGACAAGGGGGGGGTGACCCTGACCTATCTGGTGGTGGAGAAGCCTGTCATCCGCGATATAAAGATCGAGGGGAACAAGGAGCTGACTACCGATAAGATCAAGGAGGTTCTTGAGGTAAAGATCAATACGGTCTTCACTGCAAAGGATCTGGCCAAAAGCATCAGGAAGATAAAAAAGCTCTATGCTGATGAAGGCTACTACCTTGCCGAGGTGGACGAGAGTTCTGAAAAAAGGGGCGAGAGTGAACTCAGGGTGACCCTCAGGATCAACGAGGGGAAGAAGGTTCTAATTGAGGAGATCCGGTTTGAGGGGAACAGCGCCTTCCCCCGCAGGAAACTCAAGGGAACCATGGAGACTACCGAGAACTGGTGGCTTGCCTGGCTGACCGGTGCCGGTGTCTATAAGGAGGAGGTGCTGAAGAACGACCTTATCCTTCTTGCGGACCTCTACTTCAATAACGGCTATATAAATGTAAAGGTCGCAGAGCCCAAGGTGGAGTTCCTTCCCGACAGAAAAGGCCTCCAGGTACTCATCTCCATAAGCGAGGGTGATCAGTACAAGACCGGTTTGCTTGGTTTCAAAGGGGATCTTCTGGATAAGGACGATGACCTCTCAAAGAAACTCAAGCTGAAGAGCGGCGAGACCTTCAGTAGAACTACCCTGCGAAACGACGTCTTTACCCTCACCG
Source organism: Geobacteraceae bacterium (assembly GCA_043725245.1). Taxonomy (GTDB): domain Bacteria; phylum Desulfobacterota; class Desulfuromonadia; order Geobacterales; family DSM-12255; genus Geoanaerobacter. The sequence continues at coordinate 4,605 of JAYSLX010000165.1, forward strand.
ACCACTATGCCGACCAAGGGTATGCCTTTGCCAACGTGAACCCTGTTACCAGGCTTAACCCCGAGCAGAAGACCATAGACATAACCTTTGACATGGAGAAGGGGGAAAAGGTCCACTTTGATAGAATCACCATCTCCGGTAACCCCAAGACTCGCGACAAGGTCCTCCGGCGTGAGTTGAAAATGGCCGAAGGTGACCTTTACAGCAGCACGAACCTGAAACGGAGCAAGCAGAGCCTCATGAACCTCGGTTTCTTCGAGGAAGTAACCATTTCCACAGAGCGGGGCAGCACCGATAACAAGCTCAATCTGAAAGTCGACGTCAAGGAGAAAGCGACCGGAACCTTCAGCATAGGTGCCGGCTACAGTTCTCTGGACGGTTTCATCGGCCAGGGGTCGGTCCAGCAGGCAAACTTTCTCGGGCTGGGGCTCAAGGCAAATGTGTCTGCTTCTATCGGTGGCAAATCAAGTACCTACAGTGTGGGTCTTACCGATCCTTATTTCATGGACACCCGCTGGACCCTCGGGGGCGACTTGTACCGATCCGAGCGCGAATACTTGGACTACACCCGAAAGGCCATAGGGGGCGACATCAAGGCTGGATACCCGCTTTCCGACAGCATGAGTACCTTCTGGGTCTATAAGTATGAGGAGAAGGAGATATTCAACGTCTCCCAGGCCCTTATCCTGAGCGGACAGTTCTTTGAGACCAGTTCTACTACCAGCTCCATCTCTGCCAGTCTGACGCGGAACACAACCGACTATCGCATGGATCCCTCCACCGGTATGGTAAACAGCCTTTCCGCCGAGTTTGCCGGCCTTGGGGGAACAAACCGTTTTGTCCGCTACATTGCTGAGACCACACACTTTACCCCGCTTGTCTGGAATGCGGTTTTTACACTCAAGGGGGTTCTCGGTTACATACAGGAGCTCGGCAAGGAAATCCCCATCGATGAAAAGTTCTACCTTGGTGGGATCAATACCCTTCGAGGCTATGCAAGCCGGACCGTAAGCCCCTATAAGATTGTTACAACTACTCCGAATGTGAACGGTTTAGCATCTACAGTCCGCGCCTACACAGGCGGGGATACCGAGGCCGTATTCTCCGCCGAAATCACCATGCCTCTCATCAAGGAGGCAGGTCTGAAAGGGGTTCTCTTCTATGACGCTGGAAACTCCTATACTGGTGCGAGTCAGCTCTTTTCAACACTTCAAACCAGCTATGGGTTGGGTATCCGCTGGTTTTCGCCGATCGGCCCACTCAGGCTCGAATACGGCATACCGATCAACCCCCGGCCCGGGATAGATGACAAAGGTGGGAAACTGGAATTTTCTATCGGCAGTTTTTTCTGATATCACTGTATGAGACAAAGGAGAAACAGATGAAAACAAGAATCAGTATCATGGTGCTCTCACTCTGTATCCTCGTTGCAACGGGTTCTTTAGCAGCTGACGTCGTAAAACTCGGGAACGTAGACGTGCAGAAGGTTCTGCTTACCTCGGATATCGGCAAGGCGGCAAAGGAGCAGCTGGCAGCAAAGATTGCCAAGCACGAGTCAGAGAAGAACAGCCGTGAGGAGGAGCTTAAGAAGCTGAAGACCGAGTTGGAGAAACAGAACATCATTCTCAATGAGTCGGCACGTAATGCCAAGGAGAAGGACTACCAACAGAAGCTCAAGGAGTACCAGCGCTTCATCAAGGATGTGAACGACGAATTGCAGGCCAAAGATGAAGAGCTCAAGAACAGGATTATCGACGATGCCCTGAAGGTTACGCAGGAGTTCGGGAAGAAGAATGGGTTTACCTATATCTTCGTAAAGAGCGAGATGATGATGTACATGGATGAGAAGGTCGATGTTACGGATGAAATCGTCAAGTTGCTGAACGGTAAAAAGGATAAAAAATAGGTGGATACCTGTAAAAGCAAAACCCTTGCAGAGCTTGCCGCGTACCTGGGAGGAAGAGTTATCGGAGACCCGTCGATAACCGTCAGAGGCCTTGCCTCCCTTGATGATGCCGGTGAAGGGGATATCACCTTTCTGGCAAATCCCAAGTATGTTGCAAAGGTTTCTACCACAAGGGCTGCTGCTGTTGTTTTGCCCCCTGGGGCCGATGCGTATGCTAGAAACGGCATAGAGGTTTCCAATCCGTACCTTGCTTTTGCAAAGCTTCTCACCCTGTTCCACGCTACTCCTGTACAGTCACAGGGTGTTATGGCCGGTGCGACTGTCGGCAAAGATCTTCGCGTAGGTGCCGATGTCACGTTATATCCCGGTTCTGTGGTTATGGATGGTGTTAAACTGGGAGACCGGGTCACACTGTACCCTGGCGTCGTTCTCTATAACGGGGTTGAGGTGGGGGACGATGTCACCATTCACGCCAATGTTACTGTTCGGGAACGGTGCCGGATCGGTAGCCGTGTTATCATCCACAGCGGTGCGGTTATCGGCAGCGATGGTTTTGGCTATGTGCCGGATGGAATGCAGTGGTACAAGATCCCACAGATCGGGATCGTAGTGATAGAGGACGATGTGGAGATCGGTGCAAACTGTGCAATAGACCGCGCCGC
>JAYSLX010000166.1:0-16467 GCA_043725245.1 Geobacteraceae bacterium
CGGCGGCGGCTCACCGATTAACTTTATCTTCAAACCTAATCAAAAGGATTATGAAAAGGATACCGGTAACAAGTTGATCCTCTTGCAGTCAACCCCCGGCAAAGGCCTCATGGCTCTGGTCGAGGGGAAACTGAACGTGGCGACCTCCGCAGTGGCTCTGGATATGGCGCTTGCCGAGGCGACAAAGGAGGGGGCCAAAATCGACCCGGCGATGCTCAAAGTGACGCAATTGGGGAAAACCCGTTTCGTCCTGCTGGTAAACAAGGATAATCCGGTGAGCACGTTGACCAAGGAACAGGTTAAAGCGATTTTTACCGGTAAAATTCAGAATTGGAAAGAGGTTGGGGGACCGGATATGCCGGTTGTAGTCGTGAAAGGCCAGAACACCCCCGGCCAGAACTCTACCCTGCAAAAGACCTATCTTGACGGCGAGAAGTTCAGCAGCGAGGTGCTTGATGTCAAGGACCAGCCAGCCATAACCGATATCGTCGGGCAGATGAAGGAAGCGATCGGGATCAACCCGATCGGTCTGGTCAAGGGAAATGTCAAGGCGGTCGAGTCACAACCTTATATGGATACCCCCTATATCATCATTACCAAGGGAGAGCCTAGCGGCGAGATCAAAAAGATGATCGAATACATGAGAGCTAAGATAGTCAAGTAATTGTTGTAACCAACTATTGAAGAACATAATTTTACTCCAGTTAGGAGAGCTATGAAAATCAGAACCAAGCTTACCTTCAATATCCTGCTGGTCGTAATTGCTGTCGGCATTGTCGTCGCTACCAGTATTTTCGGGATGAAATTCGTCAAGGACAAGCTCTCCTATCTGACTCAGAAGAGCACCCCTTACCAGATGCGGACGGTGGAGTTTCAGCGTGAACTCCAGGGTGCCATCACCGACCTTGTCAAGGTTAATGCCGCACTCAATCTGAATGAGTACAAGTCCTTCCGCTCTGAGGCCGAAAAGTCTCTGGAAACGGTAAAGTCTGCTCAACAAGCGCTTGAAGAGATGAGTAACAACAAGCTTGGCACCCATGATGAACTTGCACAGATAGCGCAGGAGCTTTATACCACCGATGAGGTCAAACTCTCTTCGGAAGCAGCCGCCAATGAGGCCAAGGATAAGGTTTCCCAGCGACTCAAGGAATCATCCGCCCACTTGAAGGAGATGGATAAAAGGGTGCGCAATCTTCAACTGAGCCGCTCGGCAGCATTTTCCACCGCGCTCGATGAAACAGGCAGGTTCACCGGCAACCTGAGAAATGTCGAGGAGTTGCGTAACCTGGTCAAAGACCTCCAATTGATCGCCATAACCGTACAGAACGCCCAGAAAAGCAGCGCCGTTCTTATCGCCAAGGGGAAGGTCAACTCTATTCTGAGTCGAATCAACAAGAATGAATTCAATAAAACCAACAAGGCTATTTCCGCTGATGTAATAGTGGTCACCGACAAACTGGATGAGTATATAAAACTTCAATCAGCCTCTCTGACACAGAAGGATGATGATTCGAAGAACAAAGCGCTAGATGTTGGAAAAGAACTGACCGAGAAGCTGAATGGGCTGTATCTGACTCTGGACCAGGAAACAACCCTGGCAGGAGAAAAACTGGGGATAGAGACCGGGAAGCAGGGAGGCACCTTTAGCCAGTCAAATATCGCCAACACTATTCTGCTGGCCAATTCCGAACTGGTGGCCATGGGTATCATGGTAGAGGCTCACACGACGAAACTCTTTACCCTTGAGTCGGTTGCCGAAGTTGACAAGGCTGCCGCCGAGACCCATACACTTTTTGGCAGGATTGCAGAACAGGCAAAAACGGTAGAAAAATCCTTGAAAACACTGGGGGCAAAGAGCGAAATCAAGATTCTGAACTCTTCGGTCGCTTCACTCGGCAGCATTCGCAATGAGCTTTTCTCAGGGGGCGGCATTGTTGATACGCTCAAAAAGCATCTGACTGCATCTGAACAGGCGATAAAGCTGGGCGACAAGCTGCGCACCATCGTCCTTACGCAGGCCGAAAAGGGGAAAGAAACCGTCACTGCCGCCCGTGGCGAGCAGGAAAAAGCCATCGGCTCCGTCAACAAGATTGTGCAGACCAGCATCACCCTGCTGATTGCCATCAGCGTGGCCGCAATCGTGATCGGCATCCTGTTCGGCATCTGGGTCTTCCGCTCGGTCTCCCGTCCCTTGGGTGATCTGATCCGCGTTACGGACAGCGTGGCCGGCGGCGACCTGCATACCGGCAATATGCAGCATTCCAGCGACGAATTCGGTCAGGTCCAGGCATCCATGGAAAAGATGGTGCTCAACCTGCGGGACATGGCCGGGAAAATCACCGATTCTACAACCACGATTGCCAGCAGTTCCGAGGAGCTTTCCGCCACGGCAAATGAACTGGAGCGCAACTCTCAGACCCAGACCAGCCAGATCGAGCAGTCGGTCACGGCCATGACCGAGATGGTGCAGACCATACAGGATGTCTCGCTGAATGCTGCCACCACCTCTGATGCTGCCGGAAAGATGAAACAGATAGCTACTGATGGCCAGAAGGCTCTTAACGACACCTCCAAAGAACTGGTTTCATTTGCCGAGATCGTCCGCCAGTCGGCCGAGAAGATCGAGGCGCTCGGGGTAAAATCCGAGGCTATTAACAACATTGTCGATATGATCAAGGATATCGCCGATCAGACCAATCTGCTGGCGCTGAACGCCTCGATCGAGGCGGCCCGTGCCGGCGATATGGGGCGCGGGTTTGCCGTGGTGGCCGATAGCGTCCGAGAGCTTGCGCATCGCACCATCGAGTCGTCAACCGAGATCAGCCGAACGGTCAAGGAGATGCAGAGCGAGGTCGAGGGGTCAGTGACCTTCATGCAGAATGAACGCAAGGCCATCGACAAGATCGTAGCTCATGTCGATGCAACCCAGCGTTCCATGGGCGAGATCGTGACCTGTGTCGAACAGGTCTTCGACATGATCCAGACCATAGCTACCTCTACCGAAGAGCAGTCGGCCACGGCAGAGGATGTCAACCGCAACATGGTCTCGATCAACGACATAACCCGCCAGCTTTCAGCCTCGGTCGGTGACATCAAGGGAACATCCGAGAGTTTTGCCCGCCTGGCAACAGAACTCAATCAGATGGTAAGTTGGTTCAGACTGTAATATTTATTCGTTCACACCACACAAGGAGGCAGTCCCTATGTACAAACGTATTTTTGTGATGATAGCAGCAACCCTGGCCCTCTCGGTTTCCCTGGCAACCGCTGCCGAGATCAAGTTGGGTGGCGGCGGGGCATCCATCGCCACCGTCTTCGCTCCGGTCAAGGCCGCCTTTGAAAAAGCCACTGGCGACAATCTGATTATCCTGCAGAGCACCCCCAAGGATGGGCTCAAACAGCTCTGGGGTGGGCAGTTGGATGTTTCCGTAACAGCCGTAGGACTTGACGGCATGATCGCTGGCGCTGACAAGGATGGCGTAAAGGTGGATAAAGCCACTCTCCAGGTAATAGAAATCGGTACCAACAAGACCGTTGTTTTTCTCCATCCGTCCAATTCAGTCACCAGTCTGACTAAAGACCAGATGAAGGGGCTCTTCACCGGCAAGATAACCACCTGGAAGGATGTCGGCGGCAAGGACTCCCCGGTGCTGGTGGTATGGGGCAAGAACTCTCCCGGCCAGAATGCCCTTTTCACCAAATTGATCCTGGATGGCGAGAAAATCACTGCAGAGAATCTGGAGACCACCGACTACAAAGGGATCAAGGAAACTGTTGCTGCCAACCCCGAGGCGATCGGAATCAATCCGCTTGGCATGGTGGACGCAACAGTCAAGGGGATCAAACCCTCGCCTGAAGCCAACAGCCCGATCCTGCTGATCACCAAAGGGAAGCCATCGGCAGCGGTGCAGAAACTGATCGAGTTCATCAAGACTGAAGGGAAGAAGTACATCAAGGAGTAGGATCAACGTGATGTATTGTTAAGAAAAGGCCGGAAAATCCGGCCTTTTCTTGTTTCTAACGTGCCACGCTGAACATTCAAGTAAAACGTGGCAGGTGCTGAAAAAATATGTTAAGAGAACCAATAGAGCCTCCATAGGTTTCAATCCCAGCTCTTTGGAGAAAGATGTATGCAGATGCACGGTTTTCAGTTTTCCGCCGTAGAGGCGGCCATCAAGAAGCCTGGCAGGTTAGACCTTGGGCTGATTTACTCAAAGGTGCCGACGGTCTGCGCGGCGGTTTTCACCAGCAACAAGGTGAAGGCTGCCCCTGTACTTCTCGGCCAGGAGAGGGTTGCCGGCGGAACATGTCAGGCGATTGTTGTTAACAGCGGTAACGCAAATGCCTGCACCGGCGAGCCCGGACTGGAAAACGCCCGCGAGACAGCTCGGCTGGTTGCCGAAGAGCTCGGCATTCCCGAGGAACAGGTGATCCCGTCTTCTACAGGAGTCATCGGAATGCCGCTCCCTATGGACCGCCTTCGAGGGTCGGTGCCTGACCTGGTGGCAGGTCTCAACAAAGGGACCTTCGATGATGTTGCACGCGCCATTATGACCACCGATACCTTCCCAAAGCTTGTGCAGCGCCAAGGGAAGGCAGGTGGTACGACCTATACCATTGCAGGGATAGCCAAGGGGGCCGGGATGATCCGACCTGACATGGCCACCATGCTTGCCTTTGTGGTGACCGATGCATCGGTGAGCCCGGATTTTCTTGAGAGTGCATTTAAGGAAGCCGTGGATCTTTCGTTCAACTGTATTACCGTAGACGGGGACACCTCCACCAATGACACGGCCCTGATAATGGCCAATGGGATGGCTGGTAATGCCCTGCTGGACGGAGCCTGCGAGGATGCGGCCGGCTTTCGGAGCCTGTTGGGAGAAGTGACGCTGGAGCTGGCGAAGTTGATAGTGAAGGACGGCGAAGGGGCGACCAAGTTCGTGGAGATTCTGCTTCGCGGGGCCAGCCACGACGCAGATGCGCGCAAGGCAGCCATGGCAGTTGCCAATTCGCCGCTGGTCAAGACTGCTTTTTTTGGCCAGGATGCTAATTGGGGCCGAATCATGGCTGCAGTTGGCTACTCCGGTGCAGAAGTCGACCAGTCAAGGGTTGAGCTCTTCTTCGATGACGTCAGGATGGTCGCCGGCGGACTCTTTGTTGGCGGGGATGCCGAAATACGCGGCTCAGCGGTGTTGCAAAAGCCGCAATTCCGCGTTACCATTGATCTTGGCTTGGGGAATGGTTCCGCTACGGTTTACACAAGCGACCTTTCCTATGATTATGTGAAAATCAATGCCGATTACCGAACCTGAACCTAAACCTCAGGCGGAGGGGACATGCAGCGTTTTTCCGTAACTGCTCTAGTGATAATTTCCCTCAGCATGTTCATCCTTTCAACCCCGGTGAACGCAGAGGTCGGACGTCTTCGGATTTCCGAGATGGCGGTCACTACCAAGATCGTCCGCGGAAATCCGATCGATTCCGTGCATCGGATATCTTCGGCATCGGTAAAGGCGCTCTATTGTTTTACCCGCTTGACCGCTCCGGAAGAGACTGACACCACCATCAGGCACGTATGGTATCGCGGCGATGAGAAGGTTGGTGATTACGAACTGCCGGTTAAGGGGAATCGCTGGCGCACCTTCAGCAAAAAGGTGATTGAGAAGGGGGCATCCGGAGAGTGGCGGGTGGAGGCCCTCGACGAAGAGGGTAAACTGCTCAGGTCTGTAAAATTCAGAATGAATTAATATAAAGGGGGATACCCCCTTTTTTTGTGGGTAAACTATGAAGCTTTCTCGATGGCTCTGCATAGCCCTTCTGCTGCTCCTGTTTCCGGGTGCATACAGTGGCAATGCCCTGACTGCCCAGCCCTTCCATTCGGATCAGGTGGATAAGCTCCTGGAGGATTCGATCTCCAGGGGGCTCATTGCCGGCGGGGTGGTTCTGGTCGGGAACAGCAGGGGTGTTCTGTTCCAGAAGGCTTACGGACGGGTAGCTCCGGAATCTGCCGCGCGCCCGATGAGCTTGGATACCATCTTCGATGTTGCTTCCCTCACCAAGGTGCTCGCCACTGCACCTTCCATACTCAAGCTGGCCGAAGAAGGGCGCATTTCCCTGACTGATCAGGTCAGAAAGTGGCTTCCCGAGTTTACTGCCCGGGAAGATCTGCTTGTATGGCATCTCCTGACCCATACGTCGGGGCTGGACGATTTTTCCCTTTCATCAGCCAATCCGCTCCAGAGTGCGCTGGAAGGTGCTGCGTCGCAGAAGTCGAAGGGACTTGTGGGGAGCCGCTTCCGTTATGCCGATATCAATTTTATCCTGCTGGCAGAGATCACCCGCCGGGTAAGCGGTCTTCCGCTCGACCAGTACGCCGGGCAACAGATATATGCGCCTCTCGAAATGCGGGACACCCTGTTCAATCCTGATCCGGAGCGGTCGTTGCGTTGCGCTGCCACCTCTTCCGGAGAAGGTAATCTGCACCTCGGCCAGGTGCAGGATTACCTCTCCCGCCAACTGGGGGGGGTTGCCGGTCATGCCGGCCTGTTCGCCACTGCCGGCGACCTTTCACGCTTTTGCATGATGTTTCTCAATCAGGGAGAACTGGGCGGGAAGAAGGTCCTTTCACCGCGTACTGTCGAACAGATGACTGCTCCGTATTTTGCCCGTGGCGGCGAGGTGGTGCGCGGTCTTGGCTGGGACATCTCTTCTCCCTTTTCAGCACCGCGCGGTACCGGTTTTTCCGAGGGCTCCTTCGGGCATACCGGTTATTCCGGCTCTTCTCTCTGGCTCGATCCAAATGCCGATCTCTTTGTGATCCTCCTTACCTCTCGTATCGACTACCGGCATACGCGTGACCTGAGTCGTTTGCGCGGCGATCTGTCAACCTTGGTTGCAGCGCAGTTGGCTCCTCAGCGCGCCCTTGCCGACCTGCTTCAGGCGGTTACCCTGGAGCGTTGAAAAAAGCTAATCAACTTGACACTCCACACCTTGTGTGTTAGCTTTTCATCGATTATTTCATGTAGTTTAAGCATTTACGGGTCGCCGTCCGAGGCCTTACCCCAGGAGGTATAGATGGGAACCAGATTGCTTCTCGCCGATGACAGCATCACCATCCAGAAGGTCGTGGGGATCATTTTCTCCAACGAGGATTATGACCTGACAGTGGTGGATAACGGTGTTGCCGCTCTTGATAAGGCTCGGGAAGCAATTCCCGAGGTGATGCTGGTGGACGCCTTAATGCCTGGCAAAAACGGTTACGAGGTCTGTCAGGAGGTTCGCGCGGATGCGCGCCTGAAGAACGTCCCTCTTCTCCTTATGACCGGTGCCTTTGAGCCTTTCGATGAGGGGAAGGCCAGCCAGTGCGGTGCCGACGATTTTATCACCAAGCCGTTTGAATCACAGCAGCTTATTGATAAGGTAAAACAACTTCTGGAACTTGGAAGTGAGCGTGCTGCCACATCTGCCGCACAAGCTCCTTCTGCTCCCTACACCGAGCCGGAATCACTCTTTGTTCCTCCATCCGCCGAATCCTGGGCGGAATCAGTTGCCTCCATTGCTCCCTTCGAGTCGATTCCCGAGATGTTTGACGATACACTGCAGGCCACTGAGGCGGTGTTCCCCGACGATTTCTCTGCTGCGACTGCTGCAGTTGAACCGACTGAAATGGCTGTTGAGGTGGTTGAGGCCGAACCTGGCGATGACCCCTGGGGTGTATTCGATCTTACCGATCTTGACGAAGATCTGTCTCCGGTTTCTGTGGTCGAGCCCGTTGATACTCTCTATGGTTCAATTGATGAACCGGCAGCCTTTGCCCCTGATGATATTGAGCCGGGCATAGTTGAATTTAACGAGTCGGCGGAACCTCCCTTCACCGTTGAAACCGATCGATTCGATAACAGGTTTGAACCGTTGGCGGAGGAGTCCTTTACTTATGATGCAGAAGAGCCGACGCCTGCCGGTGAGACCTTTGCCGTCGGCATGGGCGAGCCTCTGTCTATGCTTTCCAATGACCCGTCACAGTACGAAAAGATCGCTGCAGTATCTTTTGCAGCGCAGATCGAACCTGAAAGAGCAGTACCATCTGTCTCCATGCCTCAGGTAGAGTCTGAATCAGACTTTTTCGCGTCGCCGGCTGCCCCTGTTGAACGCGCTGCGCAGAGCGCTGCAGCAGTCATCCCGGCGGCATCAGCTCTTTCTGCGGAACCGGCGCCGAATCTTGCACCACAGCTGGCATTCGGCGAGGAGCAGCTCAGGGCGATTCTAAGTCAGCTCTCCCGTGAGGTGATAGAAAAGATCGTCTGGGATGTGGTCCCTGATCTGGCTGAAACCATTATCAGGGAAGAGATACGGAAGCTCAAGGCAGGTGTCGTTCGCTAGTCTACAGGGGTCAAGGGAAAACCGCATTCCTTGACCCCATTACAAGAAGAAGCACAGATTACAACCACATGGGGATGCGAATCCCCTTTTTTATTACAGAATTTTTGAGAAGGCAGGGTTATGACAAAAAGGGAACTTTCAAAAGGGTATGAGCCGCATGAAGTAGAAAAGAGATGGTATGCCGAATGGGAGGAGAAAGGCTACTTCCGTGCTGAGGCGACTTCTGACAGGAAACCGTACAGCATCGTCATCCCCCCCCCTAACGTAACCGGTGCCCTGCATATGGGCCATGCGCTGAATAATACCTTGCAGGACATTCTCTGTCGCTGGAAACGGATGCAGGGGTACAATGTCCTCTGGATGCCCGGCACCGACCACGCAGGCATTGCTACACAGAACGTGGTAGAGCGGCAGTTGGCTGCTGCAGGAACCGACCGGCACGAGCTCGGCAGGGAGAAGTTCATTGAGCGGGTCTGGCAGTGGAAGGCTGAATCAGGCGGTCAGATCATCGGCCAGTTGAAGCGGCTTGGAGCATCCTGCGACTGGGAACGTGAACGCTTCACCATGGATGATGGCCTTTCCAGGGCCGTCCGCGAGGTCTTTGTCTCACTCTACGAACAGGGGCTTATCTACCGTGACAACCGTCTGATCAACTGGTGCCCTCGCTGCCACACTGCGCTTTCGGACATTGAGGTGGAGCACGAGGATAAGGCCGGTCATCTCTGGCACCTCCGATATCCGGTGGTCGGAACTGACCGGTATCTCGTTGTTGCGACCACCCGTCCTGAAACCATGCTCGGCGACACCGCGGTTGCAGTGCATCCGGAGGACGAACGCTACATCGGTCTGGTTGGCAAAAAGGTGCTGCTGCCTCTTCTGAACCGGGAGATACCGATTGTTGCCGATGAGTACGTTGATAAGGAGTTCGGAACCGGAGTGGTGAAGATCACGCCGGCACATGACTTTAATGACTTCGAGGTTGGACGTTGCCATGGTCTTGAGCTGGTCAATATTTTTGATGAGTCAGGGATTGTCAATGAGAACGGCGGTCAGTACCGGGGGATGGACCGCTTTGCAGCCCGCAAGAAGGTTGTAGATGATCTTGAAGAGCAGGGGCTCCTGGCTAAGATCGATGATCACTCCCTGGCTCTGGGTGGCTGCTACCGATGCAAGACAGTCGTGGAGCCTTCTCTGTCGCTTCAGTGGTATGTAAAGGTTGCTCCCCTTGCCGACAAGGCTCTGGCTGCAGTAAAGGAAGGGAAGACCAGAATCGTGCCTCAACAGTGGGAAAACACCTACTACGACTGGATGGAGAACATCAGGGACTGGTGCATATCCCGCCAGATTTGGTGGGGGCACCGGATACCGGCCTGGTACTGCGCAGAGTGCGAGGCGATAACCGTCTCCCGTTCCGACGCCACCACCTGTTCAAAATGCGGCTCTGCCAATATCAGCCAGGAAACCGACGTTCTGGATACCTGGTTCTCCTCCGCGCTCTGGCCATTCTCCACCATGGGGTGGCCGGACAAGACGCCAGAACTTGCTACCTTCTATCCCACCTCCTGTCTGGTAACCGGCTTCGACATCCTTTTCTTCTGGGTTGCCCGGATGATGATGATGGGGATTCACTTCATGGGGGAAGTGCCGTTCAGTGAAGTCTATATCCATGCTCTGGTGCGTGATGCCCAGGGGCAGAAGATGAGCAAGTCAAAGGGGAACGTCATCGATCCCTTGACAGTGATCGACGCCTACGGCACCGATGCCTTCCGTTTCACCCTGGCTGCTTTTGCAGCCCAGGGGCGCGACATAAAGCTTGCAGAGGAGCGGATCGCAGGCTACCGAAACTTCTGCAACAAGGTATGGAACGCGGCCCGCTTCACCCTGATGAACCTGGAGGGGTTTGATCCCGATTCAGTTAATTTTGAAGAGCTGCTCCTCTCCGAGGGGGACAAGTGGATACTTCACCGTCTGAACGAAACGATCCGCGAGACCAACGCCGCCCTGACCGAATACCGATACAACGAGGCGGCCATGGGGCTCTACCAGTTCACCTGGAGCGAGGTCTGTGACTGGTATCTGGAGCTTTCCAAGCAAGACCTTTACGGTAGCGATCCTGAGCGGAAGAAGATGGTCCAGTACGTACTCTGGTATGCCTTGGAGCATCTGCTACGGTTGCTGCACCCTTTCATGCCGTTCATTACAGAGGAGATCTGGCAGGCACTGCCTAAAAAAGCAGGAAGAGGGAGTGGGGTCAAGGGATCGGTAGAAACGACTGATGAGCCGCCCGCTTCGATCATGCTGGCGCCTTATCCGGAGCACCTTGCCAACCGCTCTTTCCCGGAGGCTGCAGCCAACATGGAAAAGGTCATGGCGGTAATCGGCGGAATCCGCAATATCCGCGGCGAAATGGAGGTGCCGCCCGGGAAGGAGATAGCAGTCATCCTTTCCTGTGCAAGCGACGAGAGCATGAAGCTTTTGAAACACAACGAAGGGTCGATCATCAGCCTCGCGCGCATTTCAGATCTGGCCATCGGTCAGGATCTGGAAAAGCCGGAGGATGCTTCCATCCAGGTTGCAGGGGATGTCCAAATATTCGTACCGCTAAAGGGCTTGGTGGACGTAGCCGAGGAGGAGAAGCGATTACTCAAGGAGATCGCAAAGATTGCAAAAGATATTGAGCTCTTCTCCAATAAACTTGAGAATCCGAGTTTTGTCGATAGAGCCCCTGCCGATATCGTAGCCAAGGAGCGGGAGAAGCTGGCTGAGGTAACTCTGAAGAAGCAGGTACTGGAGGAGAGCCTGGGAAAGATCAGGCGACTCGGATAATTAGCTATTTTTGCGACAATTACGCAGAAGGGGCACACGTTGTATGACGGTGTCCCTTTGTTTTACTACGTTTGGGGGACACATGGAACGCTACATCCAGCATATCTTCGTTCTGAACTGGGTGCTCATCATTGCAGACGCTGCCCTGGGATTCCATGTGGCGCCACTTTTAGTAGGGATGCGTGACGGATCTGTTGAAAGCGGGTCGCAGTTGGTCCGCCGGTTGCTGGCTGTTGTGGTTGCCCTCTATATGTTTTTTAACTGTCTCGCGTATTTTCGCGGTAACGTGCTGTTGCTTCTATTGGTCAGCGGTATCGTCGTCCTGGATATTGTTTTTCAATTAGTTGTGAAGGGGAAAACCGGCCGACGTTCCTGATACTGCATCGGCCGGGGTCAGATTTTAATTTTTGACAAAATATGAAGGGCACTGTTTGATCGCAGTGTCCTTTTTATTCACCGGTTTCAACTTCGAGAATCGTGCTGTTTATGTAGTCTTACCTCAACTTTGTATATCCTTCCTGCAGTCAATTTCAATCAAATTAATTAAAAACTAGCAGTCTAAAAATGTCATTAAAAAGCAACCAATTGTTGCTCACGGACATTTCTCATTGGTGTGGAAATTGCTCTAATGAGAGCGAGTATTCCTCATTAAAATTTATATGTAGCTGAAAACTATCATGTTTTTATGGGGCGTCGTTTCTTGCTTTGAAGGAATAAAAGTTTAACCGCGTATCAAGAAAAGTCATTTGGCCGGTTGACGAAAACATTTCGTTATTACAAATTGATGAATTCAAATAGTGAGGGAAGAGCATGGGCAGAATCATTGCGAAGGGCATTCGTGGGATGAATCTGTGGGCAAAGGCCGGGCTTGTACTGGCATTAACACTTATGATCAGCTTCTGGCTGAAGCCACTGATCACCGATTCTGCCACAAACACCTACTATTTCACGCTTGACGGTACAGCACAGAACCTCGGTGCTGATGGCTCAACCTCAACGTCTGCCACCCTTGGAGGGAAGATCTCCATGGGCACCGGAACCTATAATACCTCAAGAAATGTCGCTGCCGCATCGAACACCAACTGGCAGGTGATGCTGAATGTCTACAGCCCGGCCTACGCTGCAGGCCAGACGCTTACGACCCCTGCTGTCACCATCGGGACACGTGACAATAACGGTACTTCCAATCCGATTTACTGGAAGGCAGATGTTTACGACTACGATCCTAATGGCACCGCCGGTAATGGAGTTCTGCTCTGGTCAACAACCGGTACCGATGAGTCACATCCCAATACTCCTGCCTCCAAATCATTAACCTTTTCAGCTTCTGCTGCCCAGAACATAGGCGCAAACCACCGGCTTAAAGTTGTCATATCCAGCCGTATGACCAGCACCAACTCTTCAGCCAGGCTCTTCTGGGGGAGCAGCACCAACTATTCCTTCTTTACCGTTACCGAGGCAGCTACTGCAGCAAATACTGTTTCGGTTACCAATCTTGCCGACTACAACAGAGGCGCGCTGGCATCGGTGCTTCTGGGCGAGCAGAACGTGGCAATGCTCAAGTTCGACCTTTATGCCAATGCAGCAACAAACTGGACCGGAGGTAAACTCGACAAGATAGGGACCAACGCCAACCTTTCTGACGTGACGTTCAGTATCTTCAAAGACACAAACTCGAACGGCGTGTTTGATTCCGGCGTAGACACCCTGATCGGCGGGCCCTATACCTACAGTCAGGCTACCGGATCAGGATATACCCTCGCAATTCCTCAGGTCATTTCAAGCAACCCGCAGAAATATTTCGTTGCCTACAACATCGCCTCCAATGCAGCTACGGCAACTACTGTTGGCGTGCGCATCGCAGACAACTCATATTTCACGGTAACAAACGGCCTGACCGTTGCCGGTGTTACCAGCACATCATCGAGTGTTCCGACCATTAACGGGGCCGGCGCGCCGGTCAACAAGACCTATGCCGCGGACTGGGATACCGGATCTGCTCTGCTCATGCCCGAGAACGGAGGCCCCACTTCGACCAACTCCGTCTGCGTAACGTCTACCGTGACAGACCCTATCGGCACCAGCCTCGTCGGTCTGCTGAATTTCCCTGCCCACACATGTACGAGCGTATCCGGAAGATTCCATACTTCCAGCGAGGCGAATCCGAAATTCGTTACTCTCTACCTTAACGGCCCGACAGGATACACATCGGTAATGAGCCAGGTCAAAGGGATTTCGTTCAGATTCAGGGCCAGAAGCTCCGGCAGTGCGGCCACCTTCACCTCGACTCTTTTCTATGTAAGGCCTGACGGCGTAAGAGTAACCTCTCCAGTTTCATCGACATATTCGACAACAACAGCAAGAAATGCGACGGTCTCGCTTGCCGGGCAGACATTTACCAATGTCCCTGCAGGTTCAAGGGTTGGAATCCAGATCGGGGTCAGCAAGGCAAACGCCAGCATTGGACTCGGCAGCGCTGTGACCTCACAGCTGATTATCGAGGAGACAGCCGCAGCCGGAACAGGTGTGAATATCGGTGACGGAATCACAGTCCCCAACGGAAATGCTCTTTCAGCTTCGACCAACAACGTTGTCAACTGCTTCACTCTTTCGTCTCCTACCGGCAACCAGACAGTTACAAGCGTTACGGTCACAGGAAATGCAGCAACAACCTCAACAAACGTTTCATTGGTAAGGTTGTACGCAGACAATGGAACGCTTGGTCAGCTTGACCCTGCAGATGTCCAGATTGGAACAGGGACTTTGAGCGGAACCACCGCTGTCATAAGCGGGCTTTCCGAGGGTGTGTGGTCGACCCTCAAGAGTTACCTCATTACGTATGACATCACCTCCAATCCAACGACCGGTGCACAGCTCACCGGACTTGTTTCTTCAGCAGGAGGGGTAACGGTTGAATCGAACGCAGATCTGAATTCAGCGACCCTTTTGATCCTCTCCACCACAACCGTTACCAATGGAACTTCTGAGCCGTCAAATACGGTAATTCCATCCGGTGGAACCGCCACAAATCTCGATGCATTCGGCCTGAGCGTTAACGGGGGGGCAAACGACCTTGTAAATACCGTTACAGTGAGTTTGCAGCCATCAGGGATTTCATCCAAGATAGCCATGCTTGAGATAATTGATCGGGGGACTGGCGCCCTGTACGGCAACCTTACTGCTCCTACCAGCGGAGACGACTGGAGAGTCAGCACCTCAGGGCTCTTTGCAACAAGCGCAACAACTCAGTGCTATGTCCGTATTACTCCGAAAAACTACATAACGACAACTAACAACGTGACCGGAGTCGTAACCTCGATTACTCATGTACAAGGGAGCAACGGGGTCACCAATAATGACATTTCCAGCGCCACGGTTACGATAGACGGACAGGCACCCACAAATCCGCTACTGTCAGCAGCCACCGGCACTAACAGCGGTGAAATACAGCTCAACTGGACTTCGGCTACTGACCTGAGCGGACTCAGTTCGACCAAGGCATATACGGTTGTAAGAGGTGTGGCCAATGCCCCTGCACCGGTCGACTGCTCTTCAGGAACACAGGTGTATCAGGGGCAGTTGCTTTCAAAGGTTGAATCCGGGCTGTCCATGGGGCAGAAGTATTCATATCGTGTCTGTGCGGCAGATATCGTCAATAATACGGGTTCCGGAACTACGGCAACTGCAATGGCCCAGCTGCCGACCGTATGTACCAATGCACCGTCGGTTGCGGTAAACCCTGTTTCAGGTGCGGTTAAGACCGGGAACCAGGTGACCTACAGTGTGGCGGTAACCAACAACGACACCGGTGCCTGCGCAAACACCACCTTTAACCTTTCAATCGTCGGGACTGAGAACAGCACCGACTTCGTTATTCCTTCAACGCTGGCTACTGCTTCGCTTGCTCTTGGCCCGAACGGTGCCGGTTCGACAACTACCCTGACGGTTACTGCAAAATCAACCGCCCCGCAGGGAGCGACCGACAGTTTCAACATACGGGTAACTGCCGCCGGACATCCAACGGTGGACACTGCCAATCCTGTCCATACCGTGGTGAATAATTACGGGTCATTGCTGCATAGCAGCCTGACATTGGGCACCACTAAATTCGGAGAATGGGGTATCACAAATACCTGTAACACCTGTCACACCACGTCAAAAACTAATAACCTCAAGAAGGTTGCGCAAATCGTTACCACACCGAACGGCGGAAGAGCAGTCGCATTCAATATTCTATCGACCTCTCCAACCGTTACAACCGGTGTTCTGGGTAACGACCGACGCAGTGCTCTAACATCGACGAATATCTGCGAAGTCTGCCACCACAAAACAAGATTCCATCAGTACAGCACCAGTAAGGTTGCCTGGCAGGATCACAACAACAGCTCCGACTGCGTTAAGTGCCATTCGCACAGCAACGGGTTCAAGTATGCCGGTGGTGCCAACTGCGACGATTGCCACGGAACGCCACCGACTAATCTAGCGCAAATGTCCTACCCTGCAACCAACGCCCTTGGACTTCAGGCGCCCAATGCCGGTGCGCACGCCACTCACAATCCTCTGATGAACTGCTATGCATGCCATAACGCCTATGTCGAAAATCCGATGGGGAACAACCGTATCGAAATGGGTTTCAAGGTCAACAATACCAATTTCCCCGGCTTCACCGGCAGCGTAACCGGCGGGACATTCACG
Source organism: Geobacteraceae bacterium (assembly GCA_043725245.1). Classification (GTDB taxonomy): domain Bacteria; phylum Desulfobacterota; class Desulfuromonadia; order Geobacterales; family DSM-12255; genus Geoanaerobacter. The sequence continues at coordinate 15,901 of JAYSLX010000166.1, forward strand.
GGTACCAATACCCTGAACGCCTTCTATCGCTGGACAACTTCGTCCGGAACAGTTCTCCAGACAGCGCCGAACACCACGACCTGTTCTGTCTACTGCCACGGGTGGTCCGGTGGCGGAGGAAGCAACCCTTCGCCATCATGGGTCGGCACAAGCCAGGCAACCTGCGGGACCTGCCACAACGCCACCGGTGCAAATCCGCCTACTTCCGGCAGCCATGTCAAGCACTCCGGAACCATGCCTGGCAGCAACAGGATTGCCTGCTCAAGGTGCCATGCAACATACTCAAATTACACGACATCCGCCCATATAAATGGGAAAGTCGAATGGAACCTGTCGCCGATTTCACCGATTGCTGCTTACAAGGGAAGCAACAGCGGCACTACCGGCGCAATTGCTCCGACCAATCCGTCAAACTATGGGATCTGTTCCAACGTCTACTGTCACAGCAATGTCCAGGGTGCGACAAGCATATCGCAAGGCACTGGTGGTCCTACATACTATGCGACTCCCCAGTGGGGGGATCTGGTTACCTGCGGATCGTGCCATCTCAACATGTACATCGATGCG
>JAYSLX010000167.1:0-19905 GCA_043725245.1 Geobacteraceae bacterium
AAAAGATTCTGGAATGGAGACTCATAGGCACCACCGTCGGCTGATTCAAAGTGACTCTATCACTATGTATCGGCTCGATTCAGTGTGGACTTTAATAGCTATCTGTTTAATCCACCTCCACTTATGGCGATGAGAACGTGCTAATTGATAATCTAATTTTTGGAGTGGGTCGTACAAGAAAAGGTGAAAAAAACAGGCGGGTTGGCGGGCCAAGCCTTTGCGAAAGCTCGATCGGGTTGAATGGTTGTTGCCCGGGAGAGCAAATTCATTCCTGTGGTACTCATCAGGCAGGTTAATCAGGCCTTGGGCAGGTCTCCTTCAGTCGGGCATTGGCCTCTTCCAGTTCGGCAATTCGCAGGTTGAGTTCGTAGTTCAGTTTGTGAATCTCTTCTTCAGCCAGTTTCCGTTCCGTGATATCGCGCCCTTCAGGGACCAGGAGTACGACTGATCCCGTTTCGTCCCTGACCGGTTTGAGAGAAAAGTCGACATAAACAAGTTTTCCGTCGGAGGTCGGATGGGTGGCTTCGAACCGGACGAATTCCCCGCGGGCGGCCGCTTCAATGGCATCGCGGAGTCGCTGTTGCTGTTCAGGAGAATGGGTCCACCACGGGGTTTCCCAAAACGGCTTGCCAAGCACCTCTGCATCCCTGGCTTTGATGAAATCCGAGGCGGTCCGATTGATCTTGATAAGGGTGCCGTCCGCCTTCAGAAGTCCCATCAACTGGAAGGCCTGATCAAAGATCACTTGCAGCACCGCCTCGCGTTCCTTGATGGCTTCCTCGGCACGGCGCTGTTCAGTGATGTCCCGCTGGACCCCGACAAAATGATTGACCTGGAACGCTTTATTGGTAATGGGGGCCACATACCACTCCATGATGAACTCGGCACCGTCCTTACGGTAGTTTATGGTTTCCCCCCGAAATGTCTGACGCAGCCAGAGCCTTTGCAGCATGAGGTCAAGTACCGCCCGGTCGGTTTTCGGTCCTTGAAGGATGCGCGGGGTCTTGCCGATGGCCTCTTCGGCTGAGTAGCCGGTTATGCGGGAGAAGGCGGGATTTACGTAGACGATCCGAGGGCCGGGCGGGTCAAGCTCGGCGGTGGTGATGGTGATACCTTCGCTGATCTGTTGTACGGCGGATTCCAGGAGCCTGAGTCGTTCTTCAGCAACTTTCCGCTCGGTGATGTCCATGACGCTTACCGGAAGGTTTCCGAACAGGTTTTTTTCTGTGGGGATGTCCAGGGTGATGAGGATCTGTTTTCGTTCTCTCTGCGCATTTATGATGATCGCTTCGGTCTCGAACCGCTCCTCTCCTTTGACGATGGCAATGAGCGCCTTGCGGAAGGCATCGAGTGATTCCGGCAGAAACGAATGGGGGAGAACGTCGAAAAGGGCGGTTTTGTTCTCTACGCCAAACAGACGCAGCGTCGTCTCGTTGACATCAACAACCTTCAACTGTTGCAGGGCAGAGAGAACAAAACCCGGATGATCTTCGCAATAACGTCCGAACCCCCGGATTCCAAGCATTTTGAGGTCATGCAACTCCTGGGCGATCAGGGAGAGGTCGATTTCCCAAATGGAAACCGGGGCGCTCCGAAAAATGGCCTGGAATCGTTCCTCGCTCTCCCCCCGCTCCTTCGAGGACCGTTCCACTTCCGTAAGATACCGGTCGATCAGCCAGAAGATGAGGAGTGCGGTAATCCCGACAAATAACCACCCTTTGGTGGTCTGCAGCTGGGTGAGTAGGGTGGGATTCTGAATGAGGTTGGCGAGAAGTCTGTCAGAGAAGATGATCCAGACCCCACCAATCATCGCATAGGTCAGGGCGATTCTGCCTGCGGCCCGATGTGAACTTAAATCAGGCTTGCGGTATCTTTCCTTCTGAACGGCCACGGTCAGCCACCTGTTTTCTGCCTTTTGATATAACGATAACACGAAAAGGTTGCCGTGCAATGAACCGTCATTTTCGAGGGAGCGGAGGATGCGTGAAAAGTATGGCAGGCGTGAAATAGTCTCAATGTGGGTAAGCAGGCCATGAGTCGGTTGGGCTTGACTTTAGCTTCGATCAAATCAGCGGCCTGTCCGACTTGAAACTGTTTATTGCATTCCGTTAAACTTGTGCATTGTCCTGATATTTGTTACGATGCTGCGGTTATATGAGTGGATATTCATAGAAAGTGCCTGTGATCCCGAATAGATATGGTATCATTAAAAAGTTTGCGGACTACAAAGGATGGACTGATTTTATGATATATATCGGGTTACGATTGCTATGCGCTGCCCTCCTTTCATGCATGATGATGATCGGAACGGTTGCTGCTGAGGATGAGCCGGTAAGCCCGGTAAAAAAGCCAGTTGCTGCGATGAATCAGGCGAAAAAAAATTCAAAGGGTGGGCAACCAAAGACGAAGAAGGTAAGGAATGGCAGCAAAAAGGGGGCTTCCTCAAAGACCAAAGCCAGGAAAGCCGTTCACGTTTTACCGTTGGCCGCTGCACCGGAAGTCAAACTGCAATCGGTTGTAAAGGAACTTCGTTCGTGGTCGAATCCCGATTATACAAGGATTGCAGTTACTCTTGACCGGGAAGCCCATTTTGAATACCACCGCCTTGGCCAGGATCAGTACGCCAAGCTCCCATCGCGACTCTATCTCGACATAACTGATGCTCGCCTCTCTCCTGAGGTGAAGGATATTCCCATTGCAGACGGACTCCTGAAGGTAGCCAGAATAGCACAGTACAAGCAGGATACGGTCAGGGTTGTACTGGACATGGAGAGCATACGGGATTACAAGGTATTTACCTTTGCCGACCCCTTCCGGATACTGATTGATGTCCGTGGTGACCGTCGGGCTGAAATATCCACACTCAAGGAGAAGATCGAACCGGCACAGCCACATCCGGTCGTAATACCCAAGGAATCTCCTCCCGAGAAAAAAGCCGCATTACCTTCAATCGGCAAGATAAGGCGTGTGGTGGTCGACCCGGGACACGGGGGACATGATCCTGGTGCGGTTGGAGCCGGAGGGACCAGGGAGAAGGATGTGGTGCTTTCTATCGGGCTCAAGCTGGCAAAGAAACTGAGGGAGGAACTTGGGCTTGACGTTGTCATGACACGATCCACCGATGTCTTTCTTGAACTTCAGGAGCGGACTGCAATCGCAAACCAGGTGGGGGCTGATCTTTTTCTTTCTATTCACGCAAACGCCTCACCCAACCGGGCCACTACCGGGATTGAAACCTACTACCTGAGTCTGGCCAAGACAGAAAAGGCTGCCCAACTGGCAGCCAAGGAGAACGGGACATCACTTGAAAAGGTGAGTGTTCTCCAGGCGGTTTTGTTCGACCTTATGGTTAATTACAAGATCAATGACTCCGCACATCTGGCAGAAGTTGTCCAGAAGGAGCTTCATCATAAGGTGGATGCTCGCTGGCCCATCAAATCGCTCGGAGTTAAGCAGGGTCCCTTCTATGTCCTGGTGGGGGCGTCCATGCCAAGTATCCTGGTGGAGACTGCTTTTCTGAGCAACGATAAAGAGGAGCAAAGGCTGAAAGATACTCAGTATCATGATGTCACTGCCGAAGGTATCCTTGAAGGGGTGCGAACCTATATCTCCGGAACCAAGTAGAAACGGTTCTTTTCCGCCCTGGCGGCGTCAATCTGCGTTCTTGCTTGTGCGGCGTACCGATGTACGCCTCCGCGCAATTCCTTGATTTCCTTGCCAGGACAAAAAATTCCTCGTTTCCAAATCGGAAACCTTTAGTTCAAGAGGGCATATGGAATTTGATATAAGCAGGTATTTCCCTGACGATGTCCATGAGATTGGAGATGCCGGGCGGGCCTCTTTCGAAGAGAAGCGACCGCTCTATCTGTCGGCAAGCAAGCATTTCCTTTCTCAGTACCGACAAAAAATCATGGAGATCCACCGTGCCGGTGCAGCTGGCGATGAAGTAGTCTGCGCTATCACGAAGATGACCGATATCCTTGTGAGCAAGCTCCTCCGGAGCATTCTCGCAGATCTGCCTCTGATAAAGCGAAGGGATGAGCAGCTGACCCTGGTGGCAGTGGGGGGATACGGCAGGGGCGAACTGAACCCTTTTTCTGACATAGACCTGATGTTCCTGTACAAGGGGAAGGACGCTACAAGGATCGAAGATATTGCACAGAAGCTTCTTTACTTTCTCTGGGACATGCGTCTGGACGTGGGTTATTCTGTCAGGACCATCCAGGATTGCGTGGAGATGGCAGCTAGCGACCTGACGGTCAAGACTGCCCTGCTCGACAGCCGTTACCTTGTCGGTGGGCGCCTTCTCTACAAGGAGTTCCAGAAGGTTATGGTCTCACAGGTGATGGCAAGAGGGAGTGATACCTTCATCCGCGAAAAACTGGCCGAGATGCAAAAGCGCCGTGAGAAGTATGGTGCGTCTCTCTACCTGTTGGAACCGAACTTGAAAGAGAGCGAGGGTGGACTCAGGGACCTGCACTCCGCCATCTGGATTGCAAAGATAAAGTACAAAGTCTCATGTCCTAAGGAGCTTATTGTTAAAGGTGTTCTGTCTGAGGAGGAGCTGGACCTTTATAATCAGGCACTTGACTATCTCTGGAAAATTCGCAACGAGCTTCATTATCTGGCTGGGCGAAAAAACGATCAGTTGACATTCGAGGCCCAGATAAAGGTGGCCGACTTTCTGGGGTATCATGACAAGGGTCGGATACTTGCGGTCGAGGAATTCATGCGGGACTACTACCTGCATGCCACCAAGGTGGAACACTTCTCTTCACTCATGGTTTCCAAGTGCGTAAGAAAGGAAGAGGGGGCGTTAAAGCTTCTGGGATACTTTATCCGTCGTCCTATTGGAGAGGGTTTCTATGTGCTGAAGGGAGAACTTGTGCTGCCGGATGAATCGGCTATCCACAAGGATCCGTCCCGTCTTATGAAGCTTTTCGAATATGCCCAGAAACAGGGGGTTTCTCTCAGCTTTAAGGTCAAGTCTTTGATCAGAGAGAACCTTGATCTGGTAAACGATAAGTTCCGGCGAAGTCGCGAAGTAAATGCCTCGTTTTCCAATATACTCCGGAGCGAAAAGGGTGTTGCCGAAACCCTGCAGCTCATGCATCATTTGCAGTTCCTCAATCGCTTCATCCCTGAATTCGAGCGGATCTACTGCAAGGTTCAACACGACCTCTACCACATCTACACGGTTGACACACACTCGCTCTTCGCAGTGGAGGAGATTATCCGGCTCTGGAAAGGTGAGCATATCGATGATCTGCCTCTTCTGACTAAGGTTGCAAGGGACATCGACAAGCGGGAACTTCTTATTTTGGCGGTGCTGCTTCACGATATCGGCAAGGGAGACGGAAGTCGCCACGCCGAGAAGGGGGCCGAGTTGGTCACCACCATTGCCCGGCGGATGGGGCTTAGCAAGGAGGACAGTGAGAGGCTGGTATTCCTGGTGCGTCACCACATACTCTTTGCCCACATTTCTCAGAGGCGCGACCTTAACGATGAAAAGATGGTCGTTGGATTTGCCCGTCAGATGGGGACCAGCGAAAACCTAAAGATGCTTTATCTGGTTACCTATGCCGATATAAAGGCTGTTGGACCGGATGTCTGGACCGAATGGAAGGCAAGGCTGACTGAGGAACTCTTTGACAAGGCATTCCAGGTGCTTGAACGGGGAGATTTTCCCATGGAAGCTCGTAGTGAGCGGGTCAAGAAGGTCAAGCGCCTGGTAATCGACCTCCTGGGCGACGAGTTCCCCCAGGTATCCGTAAAGGAAGAGCTGAAGTCGATGGCCACAAGGCACCTGCTTGCCAACCCGCCCAGAGTACTGGCCGAGCATGTGAAGATACTCCTCTCGCTGGAGGGGAAGTCAATGGTTACAGCTCTTGAGCATGACAATGAGGGCGGGTTTTCAAGCTTCACCCTCTGTACCCACGACGTTCCGGGCCTCTTCTCCAAGATAACCGGCGTAATGGCAGCCAACGGCATGAATATCCTGGGTGCCCAGATCCACACCAGCACCAACGGCAAGGCGCTGGACATCCTTCAGGTCAATTCTCCGCAGGGGTTTACCATAACCGATGAGTCTCGCTGGAAAAGGGCCATTGACGATCTGCACAGGGTCCTGGAGGGGCACGCCAATGTCAAGGCCCTTGTGGAGAAGCGCAAACGCGCCACACCGCTCACCGAGCGTAAGAGGCCAAGATTCCCAACCAGGGTTGAGATCGACAATGAGGTGTCGGCTGACTACACGGTCATCGACATTTATACTCACGACAAGGTTGGACTCCTCTACCGTATCACCAGCACCTTGACAGAATTAGGGCTCTACATCGGCATCTCCAAGATATCCACCAAGGTTGATCAGGTACTGGACGTTTTTTATGTCAAGGACATCTTTGGCCACAAGATCAGCAGCGACCGGAAGATTGATGAGATGCGAGAGCGCCTTCTTCTCTCCATCGATGCCGAATGAATGAGCTCTTGGATCTCTTTCTCAGCTACCTTACCGTGGAAAAAGGGCTCTCCCGGAATACACTCGAAGCCTATAGCCACGATGTGACCGGATATCTCGGTTTTCTTGAGCAGCAGGGCATTTCAGCTCCCTCTGATATACGCCCTTCGGATATCACCGGCTATCTTGGTGCGCTTATGTCGTCAGGGCTTGCGCCGCGCAGCCGGGCACGGCTCCTGTCAGCGATCAGGATGTTCCATAAGTTTCTGATGATCGAGGGGTATTCGGAGCTCAACCCTGCCTGCCTTATCGAGGCCCCCAAGAACATCCCGCATCTGCCGGAGGTCCTTTCCTGCCCTGAAGTGGGCAGGTTGCTTGCCGCGCCTGCATCGGAATCGACAATCGATATACGCGATCGAGCCATGCTGGAACTTCTTTATGCCACTGGGCTGAGGGTCTCTGAACTTGTTTCCCTCAGGATCCATGAGGTGAATCTGTCAGCAGGATACCTGCTGACAATGGGTAAGGGGGGGAAGGAACGGGTTGTGCCGATGGGCGAATCTGCTCGCAGGTGTCTGGAGCACTATCTGAATGCGGGCAGACAGAACAGCGGAGGGAATTTCCTCTTTCTGAGCAGGCTTGGAGAAAGGATGAGCAGGCAGGCGTTTTGGAACATAATTAAAAAACGGGCAATCGAGGCAGGTATACTCAAGAATATTTCCCCTCATACCCTCAGGCACTCCTTTGCCACTCACCTGCTGGAGAATGGCGCCGATCTGAGGAGCGTTCAGCTGATGCTCGGGCATGCAGACCTTTCCACTACTCAGATTTACACCCATGTTACCCGTGAGTGGCTGAAGCGGCTGCATGAGCAGCATCATCCGAGGGGTTGAAGGCCGAAACGTATATCTGAACCTGAAAAAATGCATTTCAATAACACGGAGAAACGGAGCAGACGGAGAATTCATAACAATAATGATAGTTCTCATATTTTACTCCGTTAATCAGTTACTCCGTGTTTCAATTTTAGTTTTTGAATCATTTTCCTGAAAGGATCTATTTTATGAAATACCTAGTTTTGCTCGGCGACGGCATGTCCGATGAAAAACTCCCGCAGTTGGGGGATAAAACCCCACTTCAGGCAGCCAAGACCCCCAATATGGATTTCATGGCCCGACATGGACAGATGGGTCTGGCCCGGACCGTTCCGAAGGGACTTCCTCCTGGAAGCGATGTCGCCAATCTGTCGGTGTTCGGCTATGACCCGAAGAGTTGCTACACCGGTCGCTCGCCGCTGGAGGCTGCCAGTATGGGGATTGCCCTTGCTGCGGATGATGTGGCTTTCAGGCTTAACATGGTGACTCTCCGCGTGCAGGGTGCAAGGGCCTTCATGCAGGACTATTCAGCAGGTCACATCTCTACCGAAGAGAGCAGAGTGCTGATAGCCGATCTGCAAAAGGAGTTCGGAAATGACGGTATCGAGTTCCATGCCGGTGTAGGCTATAGGCATCTTATGGTCTGGCGTGGGGGGAAGGACGCCATGAAGACGACCCCTCCGCATGATGTTACCGGCAAAGATATATTGGACAATATGCCTGTCGGGGAAGGTGCGGATCGGCTCCTGTTTCTGATGACTGCCTCTCAGATGCTCTTCAAGGAGCACCCTCTCAATAAGAAAAGGGCTGCAGATGGCAAGCTGCCGGTCAGCTCCATATGGCTCTGGGGACATGGCAAATCGCCACGGATTGATACTTTTGACTCTCTTTACGGTCTTACCGGTGCGGTTATATCGGCAGTTGATCTGATCAAGGGGATAGGTTTATATGCCGGGCTTGAGGTTGTAACTGTTGATGGTGCAACGGGCTACATTGATACGAACTACGAAGGTAAGGTGGCAGCTGCCCTGAAAGCCCTTGAGACAAAGGATTACGTGTATCTTCACGTGGAGGCGCCTGACGAGGCATCGCATTCCGGGAATCTGGAACACAAGTTAAAGGCGATAGAGGACTTCGACAGCAGGGTGGTGGGGCCGATCCTGGAAGGCATAAAAAAATTCGACGGCTGTCGGGTACTCTGTACACCGGATCACCCGACTCCGCTTGCACTCATGACCCATACATCGAACCCTGTACCGTTCATTCTCTACAGTGGCGAGGATCGGGAAAACCCTGGCACAATGGGCTATGACGAGGAATCTGCCGCTAGCACCGGGCTCTTTCTGGAGGAGGGACACCGGTTGATGGAGATGCTGCTGAGAGGGTAATCCGGCTGCAGGATTTTCGACACGCGTATGGTTTGGACAAAAGGGATCCCTGGAGAGGATCCCTTTTTAGCGGCAGTTCCGTCGTACTACCATGGTTTGATGACCGTCCCTTCCGGCCTCACGCGAAGCGGCACGTCATGGCCGTAGTAGTAGGGATCAACACGATTGGTGCCGGGAACCTGGAAGGGGCTCTGCCGTTTTTCATCAGGCTGCCAGATGTGGCTCTCCTTGATGGATACCACAGGATAGGTGTAGGAAACATCGTCAAGGGGCATGACCCTGGTTCCTTTAACCTCACCGGTAAGGGTTATCAGGCTCCCCTCTTTATAGACCAGGTTGTCGATGAAGGTCGGGGCGGTCGCCAGGAATCTTCCGGCCGACCCCTGAGTCTCATCAGGATAACCTTCCTCGGTCATGAGGTATTGTACTATTTCTATCTGACCACCATCGGCGCTGTTTTTCACGCCTGCAATGACACCACCCAGCGTGACTTCCTTGCCGACAAAACGTTGCGGGTTCTCCTTCAGACTTTCAAAGGAAACGGATACAGCCGCAAGGTTCCTGTTTTCCTTGCCGATCAGATGGGTACAGCCGGTCAAAGCCGAGATCAAGACAACGGTTCCCATTATGGCTATTCTCTTCATGGCGCCTCCTGTCTGGGGGTTCATTTTCCGGGTCATTATGTACCCTCATCCAGACCCTTGTCAAACTCGGTGAGTACCTTCAGAAAGGTCGGTCCGTAACGCCCCAGCTTGTGTTTTCCAACACCGCTGATCTGTGCAAGTCCCTCTGCATCGGTTGGACGTCGTGCTGCCATCTCCAGGAGGGTGGCATCGCCGAAGATTACGAAAGGAGGGACCTGTTGCTCATCGGCCAGACGCTTCCTGAGGGTACGAAGCTGCTGGAAGAGACCTTCATCGTATTCAAGCCCCTCTCTGCCGCGCTTTGGCTCCTTCCTGGCTGCAATTGGTCTGATCCTCGGCTTCGCAAGCAGCAGCCGCTCTTCGCCGCGCAGCAGCGGCCGCGCCTTTTCAGTGAGTTTGAGCACCGAGTAGTTTCCCATGTTCTGCTCAAGGTAGCCAAGATGCACGAGCTGGCGGATGATGCTTCCCCAGATATCCTGCGAGAGTCCCCTGCCGATTCCGTAGGTGGTCAGACGGTCATGGCCGAGTGTCTGGATCCGCTGGTTGTGAGAGCCCCGCAGTACGTCGATCACATGCCCCATGCCGAAGCGCTGACCGACCCGGTAGACGCAGGAGAGCGCCTTCTGGGCCTCTTCGGTTGCATCATACCGTTCAGGCGGATTAAGACAGACATCGCAGTTGCCGCAGTCATCCTCCAGCTTTTCGCCGAAGTATCCGAGCAGGACCCGGCGTCGGCAGGTCAGGGCCTCGGCACATCCGATCATGGCGTTCAGTTTGTGAAGTTCGATCCGGTTCTGTTCTGCATTCCCTCCTGATTCAATAAGGCCGCGGCTTATGGCGATATCGCCGTAGCCGAAGAGCAGCAGAGCCTCAGCGGGAAGGCCGTCGCGGCCCGATCTGCCGGTCTCCTGGTAGTAACTCTCGATGTTCTTGGGAAGATCGTAGTGGACCACGAAGCGGACATTCGGCTTGTCGATCCCCATGCCAAAGGCAACCGTGGCGACAACGATACGGAGATCGTCACGCTGGAATGCCTCCTGCACCCGGCGACGCTCCCGGTCCGGGAGTCCGGCGTGATATGCTGCGGCCTCGACTCCGGATGCTGCAAGTCGTGCTGCCACTTCGTCTACCCGCTTGCGTGAAAGGGCATACACAATTCCCGCCTCGTTCTGGTGTGACTCGAGAAACTCAGTAAGCTGGTGAAAGGGCTTCTGCTTGGCCACCACGGTGTATCGGATGTTGGGTCTGTCAAAACCTGCAACATGGCACGTGGCATTCTGGAGTCCAAGGCGTTCGATGATGTCATCTCTGGTCTGCGGATCGGCGGTTGCGGTCAGGGCGATGAGCGGCACCTTCGGGAACAGGCCGCGCAGCCTGCCAAGTTGCACGTACTCTGGCCTGAAGTCATGCCCCCACTGGGAGACGCAGTGAGCCTCATCAATGGCAAACAGTGCGATTTCCATCTCTCGCAGCCGTTCCAGGAAGGCATCGCTCATCAGCCGCTCAGGCGCCACATAGAGAAGGTCAAGTTCCCCGGCGTGGAGCCTTGCCAGTAATCGACGCGCATCGGCCTCGCCAACGGTCGAATTGTAGAAGGCCGCTGACACGCCGTTGGCAACCATGGCATCCACCTGGTCTTTCATCAGCGAGATGAGGGGTGAGACAACAACAGCAACGCCTGACCTGTGCAGGGCCGGAATCTGGTAGCAGAGCGACTTTCCGCCACCGGTCGGCATCAGGACAAAGGCGTCTTCGCCGCGGACCACACCCGCGATAATCTCCTCTTGATGTGGGCGGAAAGAGTCGTAGCCGAAGACGGTTTTGAGGGTTTTACGAAGAGGAAACTCAATGGACATGGGCAGGTTATAGTATGTTACGCTGACAGATGCAATCTAATGCTTTTTGTTGGAACGGGGGCTGTCATGATGTATCCTCACAATATTAATGAGATGGAACGGAGGATGCGTGAGCGACATGACCATTTTAGAAGCGAACCGGCTGCTGGCTGAGGCGGATCTGCTGGTGGGGGAGGCGGAGGTGACTGAAGCGATCGGCCGTATGGCTCTGGAGATCACTACCAGGCTGAAGGATTCGCGTCCACTGGTTTTCTGTATCATGAACGGTGGCCTGGTCTTTGCCGGCCAGCTTCTTACCCGGCTGCTGTTTCCGCTGGAGGCAGGGTACATCCACACCACCCGTTACGGGAGTGCAATCAGGGGGGCCGAGCTCAACTGGCTGGTCAGGCCGGATCAGGAGCTGAAGTGCCGAACCGTGCTGCTTCTGGATGACATTCTGGACGAAGGGGTAACGCTGGCTGCTATTTCCGAGCAGTGCCGCCAGCAGGGGGCTGCAGAGGTGCTGACGGCCGTGCTGGTCCACAAACGGCACGAGCGGAAGGTTTCACCCAGTTTCAGGGCTGACTTCACGGGCGTTGAGACCGAAGATCGATTCCTGTTCGGCTATGGGTTGGATTATAGGGGGTATTGGAGGAATGCGCCTGGCATTTATGCGGTTAAAGGGCTATAAAGATCTACCGAGGTCAACAAATGGCAATCAGTCAAACCCAACTAAACAAGATCATTAGCTTTATTCTCGAGGATACAGAGCTTAAGTTATTACAGGTGGACAACACCGTCGGACTCCTGCGCGAAGGCGCAACAGTCCCTTTCATTGCCCGCTACCGAAAGGAGCGGACCGGTGAACTGGACGAAGTACAGATACGAACCGTAGAGGAGCGCCTCGGCTATTTCAGCGATCTGGAAGAGCGCAAGGTTACCATCCTGAACTCTATCGAAGAGCAGGGGAAGCTGACACCGGAACTGCGGGAGCGGATCGAGCTGTCGCGCCTCAAGACCGATGTAGAGTACCTCTATCTCCCCTACAGACCCAAACGAAGAACAAAGGCGACCATTGCCAGGGAACGCGGGCTGGAGCCGCTGGCCGACCTTATCGCGGCCCAGGAGCTCATTAACGGCACTCCTGAGGAGTCGGCCTTTTCCTTTGTGGATCCCGCCAAGGAGGTGCCGGATGTCCTGACTGCACTGGAGGGGGCAGGGCATATCCTTGCTGAACGCCTGTCGGACGATGCCGATGCACGTGCAATGGTGCGGCATCTAACCTGGGATAAGGGGATACTCCATTCCAGGGTGGTTGCCGAAAATAAGGCTCAGATCACCAAGTTCGAGATGTACTACGATTACCAGGAACCGCTGAAGGCGGTCCCCTCGCACAGGATGCTGGCAATGCGCCGGGGCGAAAAGGAGGAGGTTCTCTCCCTGGCTCTTATTGCTCCTGTTGAGCAGATCCTGACCGGTCTGAAGGGACGCCTGATCCATGGCGAGAGCATCTTCAGAAGGCTTTTGGAGGGGATTGCCGAGGATGCATACAAGCGGCTGATTGCACCCTCCATAGAGAGTGAACTGCGCCTGGATGCCAAGGAACTGGCTGACGTTGCTGCCATCCGGGTCTTTGCGCAGAACCTGCGCAACCTTCTGCTGGCTGCGCCGGCTGGCGGCAAACGGGTGCTGGGGGTAGATCCTGGGCTGCGTACCGGTTCCAAGCTGGCGGCAGTTGATGCAACCGGACGTTTTCTTGAACATGTCACCATCTACCCGCACACCGGTGCAGGACGGATTCCCCAGGCCAGACAGGATATGCTCCGCCTTATCGATAGCAACTGCATTGAGATGATCGCTATCGGCAACGGGACTGCCGGCCGGGAGATGGAGCTCTTTACCCGGGAGGCACTGGTTGACGCGGGGAAGCAGCTGCCGGTTGTGATGGTAAACGAGGCCGGCGCCAGCGTTTATTCTGCATCGGATATCGCCCGGGAGGAGTTTCCTGAGCTGGATCTGACGGTGCGTGGTGCGATCTCTATCGCCCGCCGCCTTCAGGATCCCCTGGCAGAGCTGGTCAAGATCGACCCCAAGTGTATCGGTGTTGGTCAGTACCAGCACGACGTGAACCAGGCCATGCATAAAAAGTCACTGGATAGCGTTGTCGAGTCGTGTGTCAACTACGTAGGGGTAGAACTTAACACCGCTTCCTGGGCGCTGCTTTCCTATGTTTCCGGAGTGGGGCCGACCCTTGCCAAGGCCATCGTCAGGTTCCGCGATGAAAACGGACCTTTCCTCACCCGTAAGGCACTGCTCAAGGTGCCGCGCTTTGGGGCCAGGGCCTTTGAGCTGGCTGCAGGTTTCCTCCGCATCCGTGGAGGCAAGCACCCGCTTGACAACAGCTCTGTTCACCCGGAGCGGTATTCGCTGGTGGAGGCTATGGCCAGAGACCTGGGGGTGTCGATTGACGAATTGACTGCAGATACAGCCCTGACCGAGAGAATAGAGCTGAGTCGGTACGTTTCCGATGATGTAGGGCTCCCCACACTGCGCGATATCCTTGCCGAGTTGAAAAAACCGGGACGGGATCCTCGCAGCCAGTTTCAGGCCGCCACTTTTCGCGACGACATCCGTGAGATGGCCGATCTGCAAGAGGGGATGATCTTGCAGGGTGTAGTGACCAACGTAACCGCTTTTGGTGCCTTTGTGGACATCGGTGTCCATCAGGACGGATTGGTTCATGTCAGTCACCTGGCCAACCGATTCGTCAAGGACCCCAATGATGCGGTCCGGGTAGGAGAGGTGGTAAAGGTTAAAGTTTTGTCAACGGATGCAAAGCGTAAACGGATCGCACTCTCCATCAAGGAGGCGATCTCAGGCGATTCCCATAAAACAGCCTAAGGGGCTGATAGGTATTACATTTCTGATTAACAACCCAAAATGAAAAAGCCCCACAGAACCTTGTCTGTAGGGCTTAAAAGTAACTTCAAAAGAAGCTAAATAACTTTACATCAATGATGTACTACTGACATTCGCTATATCCACACACCCGGCAGACTGCGCAGCCCCCTTCGTGCTCGACTGTGCCGCCGCATTCGGGGCAGGCTCCCCGGTCAGGGGCCTGCTTTTCCAGGCCGGTGTCGAGGCCGGAGGCGGCCATGTGGGCCTGGATCGCCTTGGCGACTGCGTCTGCGCAGGAGGTGACCTTGTTCTCTCCGAAACCGGACGGACAGTGGCATGAGATGCCCAAGAGCTGCTTTACAACCTGGCGG
Organism: Geobacteraceae bacterium; assembly: GCA_043725245.1. Lineage (GTDB taxonomy): Bacteria > Desulfobacterota > Desulfuromonadia > Geobacterales > DSM-12255 > Geoanaerobacter. The sequence continues at coordinate 14,472 of JAYSLX010000167.1, forward strand.
GCCTGGACACCGCTCCGCCAGGCCAGCGACACCAGCCTCCCCATGGCTTCGGCCTGGGATGCTGCACAGCCGCCTGCCTTTCCCATTGTGGTGAAGAGCTCGAACAGCCCTGTCTTGTCCTCGTTGACGGTTACATAGAGCGGCCCGCAGCCAGTCTGCATCTGGTAGGTCCACCCCTTCAGAGCCTTGGGGCGCTCGCGTTTGTAAACCTTGTGGTCATCGACTGTAGGCGCTGCCGGCTTCTCCTCTTTCTTCCCGGTGGAGAGGACCTGCTCATCGCGGGAGCCGTCGCGGTAGATGGTGACACCCTTGCAGCCGGTCTGGTAGGCCAGGCGGTAGACCTTCTCCACATCCTCCATTGTGGCAGTCTGGGGGAAGTTGACCGTCTTTGAGACCGCGTTGTCAGTGTACTTCTGGAACGCGGACTGCATTTTGATATGGTACTCAGGTAGGATGTCATGGGCCGTGACAAAGACCTTCCTGATATCCTCAGGGACCTCGTGGATGTCATGAAGCGTTCCGTGCTCGGCTATTTTCTCCATCAGATCCTGTGAGTAGAAGCCGCGCTCCTTGGCCACCTCCTCGAACAGCGGATTGACCTCGATCATCTTTGTGTTGTCCATGACGTTCCGGACGTAGGAAACCGCGAAGAGCGGTTCTACCCCGGATGATGCATTGGCGATGATGGAGATGGTTCCGGTGGGGGCAATGGTGGTGACTGTGGCATTGCGGATCTGCGCCTTTCCCGGTCGGTCGTAGATGGAGCCCTTGAAGTTGGGGAAGGTTCCTCGCTGCTTTGCAAGTTCACGGGAGGCAGCATGACCCTCATCGTTGATGAACTTCATGACCTTCTCGCCGAGTTTGATCGCCTCCTCAGAGCAGTAAGGAATTCCGAGCATTATCAGCATGTCTGCCCATCCCATGACACCGAGGCCGATTTTCCGGTTTCCGCGGGTCATTTCGTCGATCTGTTTCAGCGGGTAGTTGTTGACCTCAATGACGTTGTCCAGGAAGTGGACCGCCAGGCCGATTACCTCTTTAAGGCGCTGCCAGTCGATCTCGCCGTTTTTCACCATCTTTCCCAGGTTGATAGAGCCGAGGTTGCACGATTCAAAGGGGAGGAGAGGCTGTTCGCCGCAGGGGTTTGTCGATTCGATCTCGCCTATCAGCGGTGTCGGATTGTCGCGGTTCAGCCGGTCAAGGAAGATGATACCGGGCTCGCCGTTTTCCCACGACTGCTTGATGATACGGTTGAAGACCTTGCGGGCGTTGAGAGTGCCGCATGGCTCGCCGTTACGGGGGTTTATAAGGCTGTAGTCACGGTCTTCGTCAACTGCCTGCATGAAATCTTCGGTGATGCCGACGGAGATATTGAAGTTGTTGAGCTGTTTCTGGTCGGCCTTGCACATGATGAAGTGTATGATGTCGGGATGATCGACCCGAAGGATGGCCATGTTTGCGCCGCGTCGCGTGCCCCCCTGCTTGATGGTCTCGGTCGCGATGTCAAAGACACGCATGAAAGAGAGCGGGCCGCTGGAGATGCCCGTGGTTGACATGACAACGTCATTGGCCGGACGCAGGCGCGAGAAAGAGAAGCCGGTTCCTCCGCCGGATTTATGGATCAGTGCGGTATTCTTGACCGCTTCAAAGATCTCCTCCATCGAATCGCCGACCGGGAGAACGAAACAGGCCGAGAGCTGCCCAAGCTCGCGCCCGGCGTTCATGAGGGTAGGGGAGTTAGGGAGAAACTCGAAACTTGTCATGATCCTGTAAAATGACTCTGCAAGGGCGGTTATGTCTGCCTTCTTGTCGAAAGAGCTGTCAGCGGAGGCTATGGCCTCGGCTACCCTGCGGAACATGTCTGCCGGTCCCTCCAGCGGCTTGCCGCTCAAGTCCCTCTTTAGATACCGTTTTTCGAGGACTGTGCGGGCGTTCGGTGTAAGGCCGGGTATGATATCTGCGCTCTTTTTGGGCAGGGCTGCCTTTGCCATGTGTGCTGTTCTCCTTCTTTGTCAGAGTCTTAGGCTAACCACAACATTTTGTATGGTGCGCTGAAATTAAACACAACATCTATGGGCTGTCAAGCAGGTTATGATTAAAATATATAACCACTTGATTCGATTTGGAAAGTTTTGATCAATGAGACGGAGTCCGGGGTAGCTGATTTACATGGGAATGTTTTTGTGATACAACCTCAGCACTTTTTAATGCAATTGGATAGCTGGAGTTATCATGCGAATAGCGTTGCTCAAAAGACTGCTGACAGTTTCTGCACTGATGGCACTTACGGCCTGCAGCTTGGACTCATTGACCGGGGTAAGGCCAAAGGCGGAACCGGTGCAGGCCAAGGCAATGGTGGCACCGGTTACGAGCCCTGAGCTCAATCTCCAGCCAGCTGAGTCTGTCAGGCCTGAGCCGTCGGCTCCTTTACCGACGCAGGTCAAGCTCCCCCCTCTGCCTGAACGCAAAGAGCCTCTGCCTGTGCCGGGTTTCCCTCTTAAGCCACTCTCTTTGCCTGTGCCACCAGATGCTCCAGAGCCGCCCCGTCGGACTGATCGTCAACTGAACCTTCCACAACGAGCCGATATGACCTATCAGACCGTTACCTTGGCCGAGGATGTCGTCTGGAGCGGTGATGTCCAGGTATCAGGATGGGTGACGGTTCCTCAAAATGTGACCTTGAAGGTGGAAGCTGGTACAAAAGTCAGCTTCACGTCAGAGGGAGAGGGTAGACAGGGTGTCGCGGGGCTTCTGGTGCTGGGGAGACTTGTTGTAGGAGGTACCTCGGGCAAGCCGGTTCTCTTCACCGGCAGTTATGTCCAACCGGAAGCAGGAGATTGGCAGGGAATCGTACTTCTGGCTAGCGAAAAGAAGAACTTGCTGGAACAGTGTCGTCTGGAGGGGGCCAGCGTGGGGATAGAGTCGCTTCACGCTCAGCTGACCCTCAGGGATGTGGTGGCTTCTGCGTGCGGCACAGGACTCCGTTTTCGAGATTCCATTGTGAGTGTTGCCGGAGGTGGGGTCAGTGGTTGCGAATTAGGCATTCAGTCTGCCGACAGTGAACTGGACATTCGGGATATCAGCGTTTCAAGTAATGCTCAGGGAGTTGCTGTTACCGGTGGTTCTCTCTATCTGTCCGGTGCTACGCTCTACGGCAACGACGATGTGGCTATGGCCGTTGATAACGGAAAACTCAAGATTACCGGCAGCAGCTTTAGTGTGAACGGTACCGGTCTCCGTATTGCCGGTTCAGAAGGGATAGTTTCGTTCAACCGCTTGCTGAGTAACCGTGAGTCAGGATTGCACGTGCTCAATTCAAGGATCAGGATCACCGGCAATGAGATCTCTCAGAACAGCAGAGTCGGTCTGAAGATTGAGGAGGGTGGCAATGTGCTTTGGGGTAACATCCTGGCTGCCAACAACGGAGATGACCTTGAATATTCAGGTGGTGCCGATCTGGCGGCCATGGGTAACTGGTGGGGAGTAATATCACCCGACAAGGTCCCTCCTCGGATTCGAAGGGGCGATTCCTCCGGTCGGGTACTTTATCTCCCCGTGCTTTCTCAACGCCCCCAATCCGGAATCTGAGGCTAAGCCGATTCAACCTTTACAAGGGGGCAGTTTGGGTAAATGCGGTTGCCAAGCTCCTGTCCGCGTGCTACTGTTTTAAGACATGGCGATATATCTGGACAATGCGGCAACCTCCTTTCCAAAGCCCGATCAGGTCTACCTGGCAGTCGACCGGACCCTGCGAGAGACCGTGGGTAGCCCCGGAAGAGGGGGACACCAGGGTGGTATAGCAGCCGCCAGGTTGGTTCTTGAGACTCGAGAGGTTCTTGCGGCGCTTTTCGGAGTCTCCGATTCCAGCAGGGTCGTTTTTACCCATAGTGCCACAGAGGCTCTCAATATCGCGGTTCGCGGTATGCTCAGACCGGGAGATCATGTTGTTACTACCTCCATGGAGCACAACTCGCTTGCACGACCACTTAATCTGGCTTCCCGGCAGGGGATCGATGTGACCTGGGTAGCTGCGGATCTTGAAGGTTATGTAAATCCCCGGGACATCGCAGCGGCCCTTCGTCCCAATACCCGCCTTGTTGCCGTCACTCACTGTTCAAACGTTACCGGAACAGTGCAGCCGGTGGCCGAAATAGGTGAGCTGGTCCACCAGTCAGGTTCTGTTTACCTGGTAGATGCGGCACAGAGCGCAGGAAGCATCCCGATTGATGTCAAACAGATGAAGATCGACCTTCTTGCAGCTCCTGGACACAAGGGGCTTATGGGCCCGCCGGGTACCGGCTTTCTCTATATAGCCGAAGGAATTTCTCTGGAGCCACTTATGGTGGGGGGAACCGGAACGTCGTCCGCAAGTCTCGACCAGCCTGACGACCTGCCGGAGAGGTTCGAGAGCGGCACCATGAATACTCCTGCCCTTGCCGGGCTTGCTGCCGGAGCTGCATTCGTATCCTCAATAGGTGTTGACGAGATCTCCCGCCATGAATCGATTCTGGTCCGCCGGCTCATGGAAGGGCTGAGCCCTCTACCAGGGTTGCGGCTTTACGGACCTGCAGTCAATGAGTTACGAGGGAGTGTGCTATCCTTCACTGTTGATGGGAAAGATCCCAGCCAGGTGGGTTTTGCCCTTGACCATGAGTACGGGATATCTGTAAGGACGGGTCTCCACTGCGCGCCACAAGCGCACCGAACCATAGGAACCTATCCTGGAGGCACCATTAGGGTCAGCCCAGGCTGGTTTACCACTGATGCTGAAATGGTCGAGTTTGTCGAAGCAGTCGAACAGATAGTTGGGAGTTAGGAATGCACCAGTTCGTACGTTTGATCGGTTGCATTTTGTTGCTGGCAGTAGCAGGCTGTTCTCTACCGCCTGAGCGCCCCTTTACTCGCCAGGACATATTTAAAACTAATATTTTTACCTATTTCAAGATCAAAGAGTCCCCTGACAGCATTCTGGCTGCCATCAACCAGGAGGGTGAGGTGGTGGTTGAAGGAGTAGACAAGGCCAAGAAGTCATACTTTATAAAGATCATGGCCAGTGGCAAGGAACTAAAAACCACTTTTGTCGAAAAATAGCAGGTCAATACTCTGCCATGCCGGCGCATTCCGATAAATCTGTAAGAAAGGGATCCATGAAAACCTTCATTCTTGACACCAACGTTCTCCTCTATGATCCACAGGCCCTCTACAAATTCCAGGACAACAGTATAGTCATTCCGATAACGGTGATTGAGGAGATCGACCGGTTCAAGAAGGATATGAACGAGACCGGTCGCAACGCGCGTCACATTTCGCGACTTCTGGACCAGCTTCGCAAGGACGGATCGTTGACCCATGGGATCCGCCTGGAAAACGGAGGTATGGTCAGGGTCGAAATTTACGAAGAGAAGGTGATGAAGCGACTGCCGCCTGAGCTTCG
>JAYSLX010000168.1:0-12509 GCA_043725245.1 Geobacteraceae bacterium
GCATCTCATCGAAGGCAGGCTTGTCCCAGGCTCAGAGATTGCCCTGAAGATCGACCATGCACTTCTGCAGGATGCAACCGGCACCATGGCTATGCTGGAGTTCATGGCCATGGGGGTCGACAGGGTGAAGGTCGATCTGGCTGCCCAGTATATAGACCATAACCTGCTCCAGACCGACAACAAGAATGCAGATGACCATATCTTTCTTATGACGGCGGCACAGAAGTTCGGTGTTCATCTGTCAAAGCCGGGCAACGGTGTGTCGCATCAGGTGCACCTGGAGCGTTTCGGCGTGCCGGGAAAGGTGATGCTCGGAGCCGACTCGCACACCCCATCGGCCGCAGGCCTGGCCATGCTGGCCATCGGCGCAGGAGGTCTGGACGTGGCCATGGCCATGGCCGGACATCCTTTCTATCTCCCTTGCCCGAAGATCATGGGAATAAAGCTTATCGGGGCTCTGCCGCCATGGGTCTCGGGCAAGGACGTGATTCTGGAGATGCTCCGTCGCCATACCGTGAAAGGGGGGGTCGGCAGGATCATAGAATACTACGGGCCGGGTGTTGCTACCCTCTCTGCCACCGACCGTGCAACGATTGGCAACATGGGGGCTGAGCTTGGAGCAACCAGCTCCCTGTTTCCTTCGGACCAAAGGACCAGGGAGTTTCTGGAGGCCCAGGGACGCGGCAACAGTTGGGTGGAACTGGCTGCCGATCCTGACGCCGTCTACGATGAACACGACGAGATTGATCTCTCCACCATGGAACCGCTCATAGCCTGCCCTTCATCCCCGGGCAACGTGGTTCCGGTTCGTGAGGTTGCAGGAATCAAGGTTGACCAGGTTATCGTCGGAAGCTCGGTAAACTCCTCTTTCCGCGACCTGATGACGGTTTGTCGTCTCCTCGACGGTCGTCGGATCGCTTCGCACCTCTCCTTCAACGTCAACCCCGGAAGCCGGCAGGTCCTGGAGAACGTTGCCGACCAGGGGGGGATCATGATGCTGCTGTTGGCAGGGGCACAGATCCACCAGCCGGGCTGTCTCGGCTGCATCGGCATGGGGCAGGCGCCGGGAACCAACCAGGTTTCGTTACGGACATTCCCTCGGAACTTCCCCGGTCGGAGCGGCACCAAGGGGGACAAGGTCTACCTCTGCTCGCCGGAGACCGCAGCAGCAGCCGGCCTGTTCGGCGAGATCACCGATCCACGCAGGCTGGGTGAGCTTATGCCCTGGCCGAATGTTCAAAACCCGTCGAAATACGTTCTGGACGATGCCGCTATCATCTTTCCCCTCGCTGATACAAGCGGCGTGGAGATCGTCACCGGGCCGAACATCGTGCCATTCCCGGATTTCGACCCACTCCCGGAGAACCTTGAAGCTGAAGTTGTCATTATTGTCGGTGACAATATCTCTACCGACACCATCATGCCGGCTGGCAACAAGGTGCTCCCGCTCAGGAGCAACATCCCGGCCATTAGTCAGTTCGTATTCGAGCAGATCGATCCCGGTTTCCCTGGGCGTGCAAAGGAAAAGGGGACCGGCGTGGTGGTCTGTGGCGAAAACTACGGACAGGGCTCTTCACGCGAGCATGCGGCGCTTGCTCCCCGCTACCTGGGAATCCGGGTAAAGATTGCCAAAAGCTTTGCAAGGATTCACAAGGCGAATCTGGTAAACTTCGGCATCCTGCCGCTGATATTCAGTGATCCGGCAGAGTACGACCTGATCAGGCAGGGAGACCGGTTGATCTTCAGGGGAGTGCGGAGCCTGGTGGCATCGGGGGCGACGAAGATCCCGGTGGAGGTGGGAGGTCGGACATTCATCACGCTGTTTGAAGTCTCGGATCGCCAGAGACAGGAGCTGTTGGCCGGCGGTACGCTTAACTTTGTAAAAAAGGGTTGACGAGGTTGATATGGAAACGAAACTGCGGGCTTTTCTTCCGGATAAGGAACTGCTGAGGCTCTACGAGCAGATGGTGCTTTCGAGGGAGTTCGAGGAGTCGTGTGCCGAGCAGTACGCCAAGGGGAATATCACCGGGTTCCTGCACCTCTACAGCGGACAGGAGGCGGTGGCTGTGGGGGCTACGGCAGGGCTGCACCGGGATGACTATATCCTTTCAGCCTACCGAGAACACCCCCAGGCCATTGTCCGCGGTGCTGACCCGAAGCGGGTGATGGCCGAACTCTTCGGCAAGGCGACCGGGGTCTGCAAAGGGAAGGGTGGTTCCATGCACCTCTTCGACCCAGCCCTCAACTTCATGGGGGGGTACGCCATAGTCGGCGGCCAGTTTCCCATTGCTGTAGGGCTTGCCTTTGCTGCCAAGTTCCGCCGTGAGGACCGGATCAGTGCTTGTTTCTTCGGCGATGGCGCGGTCAATCAGGGGACCTTCCACGAATCCCTCAACTGGGCCAGGCTCTGGGAACTCCCTGTCCTCTTTGTCTGCGAGAACAATTTCTACGGCATCGGCACCGAGGTGCACCGTTCATCGGCCCTGGCCAGCATCCACCGCCGGACCTGCGGCTACGACATCCCTTCTGAGAAGGTCGACGGCATGGATGTGATCGCCGTCTACAGGGCGGTGAAGTATGCTGCTGAAAAGATCCGCGAAACCGGGCATCCCTACTTCATAGAGGCGGTAACGTACCGTTTCCGGGGTCATTCCATGGCCGATCCTGCGAAGTATCGGAGTGTTGCCGAACATGATATGTGGAAATCGCGCGACCCTATCCCGAATTTTGGAAGACGCCTCGTGGAAGAGGGGATTGCCGATGAGCCGCAGCTGGACGAGATCAGGCAGCGATGCCTGCTGCAGGTGCAGGAGTCGGTAGCATTTGCCGAGGAGTCTCCCTGGCCTGAGGACAAGGAGATATGGGAGGACATCTATGTCTGAGATGACCTATCGCGATGCACTGAACCTGGCCATGAAGGAGGAGATGCGTCGCGATCCGAGTGTTGTCATCTGGGGGGAGGATGTTGCGCTCTACGAGGGTGCCTTTAAGGTGACCCACGGGCTTCTTGCCGAGTTCGGCGAAGAGCGGGTAAGGGATACCCCCATTTCGGAGAACACCATTGTCGGCGTTGCCGTCGGCGCGGCCATGGGTGGGCTGCGCCCCATTGCGGAACTGATGACCGTCAACTTTGCCCTGCTCGCCATGGATCAGCTCGTCAACCATATGTCCAAGATCCGCTCCATGTTCGGCGGCCAGACCTTTCTTCCGATGGTGGTCAGGATGCCTGGTGGCGGGGGGAGTCAGCTGGGGGCACAGCACTCCCAGAGCCTGGAAACCTTCTTCATGCACTGTCCCGGCCTTCTGGTTGCCTACCCGGCGACACCGGCCGATGCCAAGGGTCTGCTGAAGTCCGCTATCCGGGATAACAACCCGGTGGTCTTTCTGGAGCACGAGCTTCTCTACAACAGCAAAGGAGAGGTTCCGGACGATCCTGAGTTTGTTGTACCGTTCGGCAAGGCCAACACCATGCGCCAGGGGAAGGATGTCACGATCGTCGCGTACGCTCGGATGAGCATCCTTGCGCTGGAGGCGGCAACGAGGCTTTCGGAAGAGGGGATCGATTGCGAGGTGATTGATCTGCGTACCCTTAATCCGCTCGATACGGCAACCTTTGTTGACTCCGTTAAAAAGACAGGGAGGGCCGTTGTGGTTGAAGAGTGCTGGCGGACCGCAGGCCTTGGCGGGGAGATCGCCTTCCGCATCTGTGATAGCTGCTTCGACAGCATGCTGGCGCCGGTAAAGCGGGTGTCGGGGCTGGATGTGCCGATGCCCTATTCGCGAAAGCTGGAAAAACTCTGTATCCCGCAGGTCGAGGGGATCATGGAGGCGGTGCGTGACCTTGTTTCCACCAAGTACTGAGGTGAAGCCATGACTGAAATCACCATGCCCAAACTCTCGGACACCATGACCGAGGGGCGGCTCAACTCCTGGAAGAAATCTGTCGGAGAGCAGGTCGAACGCGGAGAGATCATTGCCGAGGTGGAGACCGACAAAGCGAACATGGAGCTTGAGGCGTTCACCTCCGGGGTTTTACTTGAGATACGGGTGAAGCCTGGTGAGCTGGTGCAGGTCGGGTCGGTCATTGGAACCATAGGGGTGAAGGGGGAAGCCGCGGAAGCGATTCCTCTGCCTCCCGTGGCGACTTCTTTATCGATTCAGAACGTTCCGAAAGAGCCGCAGGAGGCAGGAGAGTTGTTTCATGACCGGATTGAGACTTCTCAAGGGGTTTCCGCGGTTGAGGCAAAGATGCATGAAAAGCTTGCCCTGGCAGCTCCGATGGTCCGCCGCAGGGCCAGGGAGTTGGGGATCGACCTGACGCTGGTACAAGGGAGCGGCCCGGACGGAAGGGTACTGCTGGAAGATCTTGAACAATCCCCCGGTCCCGTTAAGCAGGCTGCTTCCCGTGAAGAGACGGAAACCATCACGGCAGGGCCCACTGCAGTAAACCCTCGCCCATCTGCAGATGCGCCGAGTTTGAACTTCGAGGAGCACCCCCTTTCACGCATGAGGAGTGCAATTGCCCGGACGGTAGATCTGGCATGGCGGACCATCCCGCACTTTTCGGTAACCATGGATGTGCGGATGGATCAGGCTGAAGAGGTTCGACGCGAATTGAAGCGGAGCAATGCTGCGGTATCCATCAACGACATAGCCATTAAAGGGGCGGCTCTGGCATTGCAGAAGTTTCCCCTGGTCAATGCCTCATTTGCCGCCGAGTCGATCATCGTGTTCAATGAGATCAATATCGGTATTGCGGTGAGCCTGGCGGACGGCCTTCTGGTGCCGGTCATGAAGGGGTGTCAGGTCCTCTCTCTCAAGGAGATAGCCGCCCAGAGCAGAGATCTGGTGACAAGGGGGCGGAGCGGTCATCTCAGCGAGGCCGAGATCAGCGGCGGCACTTTCACCATATCGAATCTCGGCATGTACGGCGTCAGCCAGTTCTCAGCCGTAATCCTCCCTCCACAGGCTGCTATCCTGGCAGTTGGGGCAGTGTGCGACACGGTGATCATGAAGAACGGCCAGCCGGTAATGGCCAGGGTCATGCGTGTCACCCTCTCTGCAGACCACCGGGTACTCGATGGAGCATATGCAGCGGGATTTCTCGGTGAGTTCAAGAAAATACTGGAAAATCCGGTAAAACTGTTACTGTGAGCCTTTGGGTTTATCATGCGGATTATCGATTGTGGCCTGGTGGAGTTCCATGCCGCTTATGCCACGCAGGAACGTCTGGCCGGCTCCATTGCAGCCGGAACAGATCAGGAAACACTCCTTCTTCTGGAGCATCCCCCGGTCTACACCATCGGTAGCGGCGGGGACGAAGCAAACCTTCTCAATCCAGCCATTTCTGCCGTGCGGACCAACCGCGGGGGGGATGTGACATTTCATGGCCCCGGACAATTGGTTGGATACCCGCTGCTCGACCTCTCACGACGTTCTAGGGACCTGCACCGTTACCTCCGTTTTCTGGAGGAGGTGCTGATTCGTACTGCTCAAGAGTTTGCAGTCGACGCCAGATGCATTCCGGGAAAGACCGGTATCTGGACAGAGAGGGGCAAGCTTGCATCCATCGGTATAGGGATACGGCGTTGGGTAACCATGCATGGGTTTGCGTTGAACTGCAGCGGCAGTCTGTCGGGTTTTACCGGGATAAACCCCTGCGGCATCCCCGGTTGCACCATGACGTCGCTGGAAGCGGAGAGGGAAACCGTTCAAATCGAGATGGTGGCGGTAAAGGGTGCGCTCTGCGCGAAATTTATATCGCTTTTGAATGAGGAATTACCACCCCGTGATTTGTCATTTTCTCTCCCTGAATAATACTGATAGCTTCTCTTTAACGAAAAAAGCCTGCTTCAGGTAGCCAGGCTTTTTTCGTCATATGCCCTGCAGTTTATTCTGCCTCACTGCATTCGTTTAAAGCCCACGAATCAAGCTCCCCGCTTGTCAATCTCACCTGAACCGTATCCCCTGCATGCGTACACCCGAATGAGAAACCTATTTTCCCGGTCTTTACGTTACGAATGAGCACCGATTCGTCACGCTGTTCGGTGCGGTAGCAAACCCTCTCATACTCGCTCCGTTTCATATGGATTCCTCCCTTCTTCTCCCTTTACTCCTGTTTATACTCTACCACAATTGTCGTGAAATATGAAAGGTTGTGAAAAAGGGTAGATGCTCATTCTATAAGCTAAAATTGCTTAATATTGCTGAATTCACCAAATGCCAAGAAATTTTTTGGTGATTCAACAAAATCATAGATATTTTCGACCATAGCCAGATGTTCTCTCTCTTCCTGTGCCAGCTTCATGAGCAATGTTTTAACATGGTCATCTTTCTCATTGCTTGCAGCCTCTTCATAGAACTTGATGCTCTGTTCTTCACACTTTATGGCAGTAGCATAACAATCATTATCCTTGTCGGCAGCACATTCAAAATCGCCTGAATTTATAAGGCTTTTGAAGACATTCTGGGCATGTACAAGGAAATCGGATTCAAAGCTTTTGTAGTCAGAGTTGTTTTTCAAGGCGCTGATCTTTTTGTAGTGTTCTCTTTCAACGGAAGCCAGAAGAGTAAATATGGTTTTAAGTTCAGTTATCGGGGTCTTGTCAGCCAGGGAATCATAGAGATTAGCTCCATCTCGCTCCATATCCAGTGCAAAATCGAATACGTTCATACTAGCCTCCCGGATCATAGTTTTAACAGTGGCGCGGAAACACTCCTATAGATGCAAAAGCAGTATTCATGCCTCAAATCATGATATTGATATAAGTGCAATTTCAGTTAGTTATGGTAAATAAAATTGAGGTTGATCAGAGGGTCAGAGCAACAAAACGTTCCATTCTTCTTGATAGAGTTCATCAGCAGGGTCTATTTGTGGGGATAGGTATGAGAGTACACCAAACTTGCAGGTGCAATAATTATTGCATGAATATAAGAGCATTACTGGATAATTCGGGCAAGCAGCTTCAGAAGAGGTGATGGCCAGATCCCCAGAAGCAGTATGATAACGGATACCATCCCAAGGAGGGCACCCTCTGAGGGGGATGGGGAGCCGCTGTCTGTCTCTATGGAGGCCTGCATGTAGAGGCTTGCCACGACCCTTAAGTAGTAGTAGGCGGATGCAGCGGCGGTGAGAATCCCGATGATTGCCAGTGGGACCTCGCCGGCTTTGATGGCGGAGGTGAAGATCAGGAATTTGCCGGTGAACCCGGCTGTTGGGGGGATGCCGGCCAGGGCAAAAAGGCCCATGCTGAGGACTCCGGCGGTAAAGGGTCGCTGAAAACCGAGGCCGCGGTAATCTTCAACGGTCTCTCCGCAACCCGACTGTTCAAAAACCGTTATGGCACCGAAAGCCGCCAGGCTCATGGCTGCATAGGCAACCGCGTAATAGGTGGCGGCACGGTAGCCCCCGCTGGTGCCGCTGATGAGCGCCAATACCACATACCCCATCTGGGCGATGGACGAGTAGGCGAGCATCCTTCGGACACGGTTCTGGAGAAGCGCTGCCAGGTTTCCGACAACCATCGAAAGGAGTGCCAACCACCAGAGGGGTGTCCGGAGGATGGCTGCATTGCCGGCAGGGAGGAGGAGTAGGAGCATGACCACGGTTGCCCCCTTGGAGGCGGCAGAGAGAAAGCCGGCCACTGGTGCCGGAGCACCCTGGTAGACGTCCGGAGTCCAGAGGTGGGCCGGCACCAGGGAGAGCTTGAAGGCGATTCCCGTAAGAATGAATCCCCACCCCGCCAGGGCAATACGGTTCCCCGCAGCCAGCCGCATCGCATCGCCAATCGCCAGGGAGCCGGTACCGGCATAGAGCAGCGCGATGCCAAAGGCAAGAAAGGCGGCAGCGATTGCCCCCATCAGGAGGTATTTGAGCCCGGCTTCGCTTGATGCTTCCCTCTTCAGGTCAATGGCCACAAGGATGTAGAAACCGAAAGTCATTGCTTCCAGACCGAGAAAGAGGGCCAACAGGTTGGTTGCCGAGGCAAGGGCGAGCATGCCGAAGGTCGTGAAGAGGAGCGTGGAGGGGTACTCTTCACCACGGATGCCTCGGTGTTCGTTGTAGCTGTGTGATAGGACGAGCACTGCAGCGGCAATCATGCAGAATAGTACGGTAAAGAAGCGCGCCAATGGCGTGGCTGCCAGACCGAGTGTCGGCGCGAGCAAGGCCGGAGGCTCTTGCACTGCCCATAGCGCAGCACCTATGGTTGCTGCGACCCCGACAACGGTGCCTATTCTCATCGGCATGACCGCACCGAGGATCAGTACGAGTATCGCGCTCCCGGCCAGAATAAGGAGAGGCATGGCTATCCAGAGGTCGGTCCAGGTCATTGCCCGCCTCCGCCGGTCAGGAGTGCCACCGGGCTCTTCAGTATATCCAGGAGCGGTGCCGGATGGAGCCCAAGATAGATATCCCCCATTGTCAGCAGGGTCAGTACAATCCCTTCACGCAGGTTAAGGTCGGCGATTGGAAGCGGACGGCGCTCTTCCTGGAAAAGCAGTTCCTGAAGAAGGCGGACCGTATAGACCAACGGCAGAATAACCCCGATGAAACCGAGCACCACTGCCAGGTGCGAGACTTTGAAGGAGCCGGTCAGGATCAGGAACTCTCCGACGAAATTGTTCAGGCCGGGGAGGCCGGCAGAGGCCATGCCAAAGAGGATGAAGAAGAAGGAAAGGCGCGGCACCTTCCCCCAGAGCCCACCGTAGGCTTCAATTTCGCGTGCGTGGGTACGTTCGTCCAGCATCCCGACCAGCGCGAAGAGGGCAGCTGTGGTGAGGCCGTGGTTGACCATCTGTAGAATCGCACCCGACAGGGCCACCGGTGTCCAGGCAGCAATCCCCAGTGCCACAAACCCCATATGGCCGACGCTGGAATATGCGATCAGCCGTTTCATATCCTTTTGCGCGAAGGCGACCCACGAGGCGTAGAGAATGCCTGCCACTGCAAGGGACATCAGGAGCGGGGCGAGACTCCTGGCTGCCTCCGGAAAGAGCGGATACCCGAAGCGGATCAGCCCGTAAGCCCCGGTCTTCAGGAGCAGGGCGGCAAGGATCACGCTCCCTGCGGTCGGTGCATCGGTATGTGCATCCGGCAGCCAGGTGTGGAGCGGGATTATCGGGAACTTGATGGCAAATGCCAGGAGGAACGCACCGTAGAGCCAGAGCCCGGCAGCATGCGGGACAACGGTTTTCGTCAGTTCATGCAGCGCAAAGGAGTAAACGCCTGTCTGACTTCCGTGCATCAGGTATATGGTTATGATTGCAAGGAGCATCAGCAGCGAGCCTGCCAGGGTGAAGAGAAAGAATTTCACAGCGGAGTAGATTCTCCGGCCATGACCCCAGATACCGATCAGGAAGAACATCGGGATCAGCATCACCTCCCAGAAAAGGTAGAAGAGGAAGAGATCGAGGGAGAGGAAGACACCCATGATGGCGCTCTCCATGACCAGGATCAGCAGGTAGTGGAGTGCGATTCTCTCGCTGATTGCTCTCCAGGAAACCAGCAGGGCGATCACCGTGATGGAGGCGGTCAAGAGGACCATCAGAAGACTGATGCCGTCCATCCCGAGCATGTAGCGGATCCCCAGGCTGTCGATCCAAGGGAGGTCCTCATACAGAAAAAAGCCGGAAAGCGCTGTTCGCGGGAGGCTTGCGGTCGTTGCGACCCATACGGTCAGGCAGCCGGAAATGAGAAGCTCGACCAGCGCCACCCCTAAGGCAATCTGTCGCAGGAGCGCGGTCCGGTTCCAGAGCGGCACCAGGAGGAGGCACCCCGCAAGCGGGAGAAAGATCAGTATAGAGAGGAGCAGGGAGGTGACCGTCATACTGCCACCCATGCAAGCCATGCAATCACCAGTGCAGCACCTGTTGCCAGGCTGAGGATATAGATCGATACCCTGCCGCTCCCCCAGCTCCCGAACAACTGCCCGGTCTGGCCGAGTAGGGTGGCTAACCGGTCGAGAGAGTCATCGATAACCCCTTCGTCCACCCGTTCCCAGAGGATGTGCGAGAGGCGTTTGAAGGGACGGACGAAAAGGATGTCATAGAGTCTGTCCAGGTACCAGCCGTTCAATAGGAAGGCGTATAGCCCTTTTGATGGCTGCTCTGCATCGACAAGGCGAAGTGCACGCCCCTTTCCGGCGTAACGATAGGTTGCAAGGGCAACTCCCCAGATGGCAACAATGGCGGCTACCCCCTGCAGAGCCAGTTCAGTGGATCTGGAGAGGTGAGAAACGGATCCTGTGCCATCTGACCTGATGAACGATTGAAGAACACCTTGCCCAAGGTATTCAGGCAGATTGAGGAGCCCTCCGAACAGGCCGAGCAGTGCCAGAGGGATCAGTGTCCATTCCATGAGGGATGAGAGCCGGTGAGGCGTTCTTTCCAGACCGCCGAATACCAGGTAGAGCATCCTGAAGGTATAGAACGCTGTCAGAAGGGCTGTCAGGAGAGCCAGTCCGTAGAGCCAGATATAGAGCGGGCCGCCCCTCTGCCAGACCGCTTCCAGGATGCCGTCCTTGCTGAAGAAGCCTCCGGTGAGGGGGAGGCCGGCAAGGCAGAGAGCGCCGGCCAGAAATGGCCAGAAGGTCCACGGCAGGGTGCGGCGGAGCCCCCCCATCCGGAAGATGTCCTGCTCGTGGTGCAGTGCGGTTATGACGCACCCGGCGGCGAGAAAGAGGAGCGCCTTGAAAAAGGCATGAACGATCAGGTGGAAGGTGGCTGCGGTGATGGCTCCGGCTCCGACGCCAAGCGTCATGTAGCCGATCTGGCTTATGGTGGAATAGGCCAGAATCCGCTTCAGGTCGCGCTGTGCAATGGCGCAGCTTGCACCGTAAAAGGCGGTAAGTGCCCCGGTGACGGCAATGGCAGCCAATGCCTCTGGTGATGAGGCTATGAGCGGGAACATCCGCATCAGCAGGTAGACACCGGCTGTTACCATGGTGGCAGCATGTATCTGCGCAGACACCGGCGTGGGACCGGCCATGGCATCAGGTAGCCAGACCGAGAGCGGGAGCTGGGCCGATTTCCCCATCGCTCCGATCAGCATCAGTAAGCCGAGCGCGGTAATGATGCCGGGCGACAGCCCAAGCTCCTGCTGGTTAAGCCGGGTGATAGACTCGGTGCCGCAGAGTTCATATATCCAGACAATGGCGATCACCAGAGCGGTGTCACCGATCCGGGTCACGATGAAGGCCTTGCGGCCGGCAGTGGCGTTCTTCTCTTCCCGGTACCAGAAGCCGATCAGTCCGTAGGAGCAGAGGCCGACCCCCTCCCAGCCCAGGTAGAGGAGGGGGAGGTTTTCTGCCAGTACCAGGAGGAGCATGGCGGCAACAAAGAGGTTGAGCAGGGCAAAGAAGCGGACATGGCAAGGGTCGGCAGCCATGTAGGCCACGGCATACAGGTGGATCAGCCCGCAGACAAAGGTGATCATCAGGCAGAGCGATAGTGAGAGGGGGTCCAGGTAGAGCATAAGGGGCGCCTTGAAGTCAAAGTCGGCAAGCCACGAGGCGATCTCTATTGTGGCAGGCCCATTGTAGGCGAAAAAAGCCGCTATTGATGCGGCAAAGCTCCCCCAGACCACGGCACAGGCCAAGGTCTCGCCCACCCGGCGCGGGAGATAGCTCCCCAGCATCGCGTTAAGCAGGGCTCCCAGCAGGGGGAGGAGGATTATCAGTTCGGCGGCAAGTTTCATTAGTCCCGCAACTCCCGGAATTCATCTACGTCTACGGTCTTTTTCCTGCGGTGCAGGTAGACCACCAGTGCCAGTGCCAGAGATACCTCTGCAGAGGTCATGGCCATGATCATCAGGGCGAAAACCTGGCCATCCGCTGTTCCCCATCGGTTAGAACCTCCCACAAATACCAGCATGGCGGCATTCAGCATGATCTCGATCCCTATCAGGAGCATGATGATGTTTCTCTGCCAGACAAGGACGCAGGCAAGCCCGAGACAGAGCAGGATGGCGGCGAGGATCAGGACATGGGCAAGCGGGACGATCATGGCTTTCGTCTCCTCCCCAGATAGAGCGCGCCGACAACGGCAAATAGAAGCTGCATGGAGATGACCTCAATGGCAATTCCGTATCTGCGGAACAGGGTCAGAGAGAACTCCTTGACGCCGATCACGTGCATGGTGGCAGGTGCTGCGGCGTGTGCAGATATAAGTGTTGCAACCGAAGCCAGGATAATGCCGCAGAGTACGACAGCGGGGAGCCACTGTCTGATGACCGGTCGAGTCGCCTTTTCAGGGTGGCCGAGGTCGAGCATCATGATGACAAACATGAAGAGTACCATTACCGCGCCGGCGTAGATGATCACCTCGAAGACCGCTATCATCGGTGCCGCGAGGAGGTAGAAGATAGCGGCCAGGGCAAAGAAAGAGGTGACCAGATAAACGATGGCATGCACCGGGTGCTTCTCGGTGATGGCGAAGATGGTGGCGATGACCGTCACGGAAGCCAGTATGTAGAAGAGGGTCTGTTCCATGTGTCCTATGCCGGGGCGAGG
>JAYSLX010000169.1:0-3405 GCA_043725245.1 Geobacteraceae bacterium
GTGAATTCCTGAACTATCTGCAAGAACTGGAGTAAGTTATGGCAAAGCAACTTTCAGAATTAATTAAAAAAGTAAACCCCACTGTAGTAGCGGCAGCACGTGCTCAGGCGGATCAGGAGATTTTTGAACTCCGCCTTGCTCAATTACGTCAAACAGTGGAAATGTCGCAACATGATCTGGCGGCTGCACTTGGAATATCGCAACCCTCCGTCGCCAATCTGGAAAAACGCGGCCACGAAGTTAAAATCTCTTCTCTCAAGCGGTACATCGAGGCACTTGGCGGTAAACTGTCTCTGGATGTGGAGCTGGCTGATGGTCGTCACATCGGCATAAACGTCTAGCGCTGTCTTCCTTGCAAATTAAGAAGAGCGGTTAAAAGGTCGTGAGTCAGCTTCAAATATCGAGGATGGCAAACGACCTTTTAATTTCTAAAGGGAAATCCAACAAAACGCAACAACGGTGAACCCGCTGTTCTCTCACGTTGTCCATTCAACTGAGAGCCTGCCCCTACTGCAGCCTCACCGAAACCACCTTGGAGACCCCCGGCTCTTCCATGGTCACGCCGTAGAGTGTGTCTGCAACCGCCATGGTGGTCTTTGAGTGAGTGATGAGGATGAACTGGGAGAATGATGTCATCTCCCGGATCATGTCGTTGAAACGACCGATGTTGGCGTCGTCCAAGGGGGCATCCACCTCGTCGAGCAGGCAGAAGGGAGACGGCTTGACCAGGAAGATCGAAAATATCAGTGCAACCGCGGTAAGCGCCTTTTCGCCGCCTGACAGGAGCGAGACGTTCTGCAGCTTCTTACCTGGCGGCTGCACGATTATCTCTATGCCGGTCTCCAGCAGGTCCTCCTCGTTGGTAAGCCTCAGTACGGCCTGACCACCACAGAAAAGCCTGGGGAAGACCTCCTTGAACTTGTCGTTCACCAACTGGAAGGTCTCTATGAATCGCTTGCGGGTGGTCCGGTTGATCCGCTGGATTGCGGTCTGAAGAGACTGCAGAGACTCCTCCAGGTCGGTCTTCTGTTCCGACAGAAAGCTGTGGCGCTCCTCCAGCTCACGACACTCTTCAATGGCCATAAGGTTTACTTCGCCCAGTTCATCCACCTGCCGCTGTAAATCTTGCTGACGATTGCGCATGGCGGTCTCGTCGTAATCCTCAGCAACCTCTCCCACGTTAATCGTAGCGATATTAAGCCGGTGACGCTCCTGAATGGAGCTTTCTAAGTGCCTAAGTTCCATGACAAGCCCGGACAGACTCAGCTGGCGCTCTCCCGCAGCTGCCCGCTCACTGTCGAGCCTTTCACGCAGCCCCTTGATAGCCGACTCCTGTTCCTGGAGCGTAGCAGCCAGGAGATCGAAGCGCTCACGTACCGCTCCGTGGGCAGCCTCCGCAGCAAGCTGCCTTTTGAGCAGATCCAGAAGAGTCTCCTCGCCCAGGGCAATCTCTCCTGCCAGACGTTTCTGCTCATCCTCTCCTCTGGCAAGCTCTTCCCGGTGGAGAACAAGCCGTTTTGCAAGATCGGTCCGGAGTTCTTCGACCCTGGCAACGGCTCGCTGGTTGGCCTCCCGCTTCTCCCTTATGGTTGCAACCAGCACCTTTAGTCCGGTTACCGTCTCACGGAGAAGCTCGATCTCACGTCGTTTCACAACCAGGGCCTCCTGCAAGACGGATGATGCAGACTCCTGCAAGGCCTTTTCCTGCTCCAGCTCCCCCCGTCCAGCCTCGGCAGTGGTCCTCTCTTTTTCCAGTGCAGCCTTCTCCTCGGCAAGCTGATCATCCTCAAGCGCCTTGACGCTTCGACGCTCCTCCAGCCGCTGGAGCTCCTCGCGAGCCCTCTGCAGATCCTTTTCCAGACCGACCAGCTCCACCTCGGACTTATGCAGCTCCTGACGGGCCTGTCGAAGCTCATCCTCTGCGGTTGAGAGCTCACTGCGCAGCCGGTTCCGTTCACTCTCCAGGGCGAAAACGCTCGATTCCAAAGCGGCCTTGTCTGCGGTCAGCTCGCGGATCTCCCGCTTGGTATGGATCAGCCCCTGGCCTCCCCCTTCTGCCGACCCCCCGGTGACGATGCCGCCGGCTGTGACGACTTCCCCCAGGCGGGTGACAAAGGTGAGGCGAGGATGGGCCTTTGAGAGCCGGAGCGCCTCCGCAAGGTCTTTTGCCAGATAGACATCTGCCAGCAGAGGTTCAACGAGCAGCCGCTGCTGGTCATCCAGGCGGACCAGGTCCAGTAGCCGCTGCAGATTCGACGGGCCATCCTCTGCGTGCCCCACTCCCCACCCGGGGAGCAGGAAGCTGCATCGCCCCCCTGCAGTTCCCTGCAGATGCGCCAGCGCGGCAATGGCGTCCGCCTCATCCCGGCAGGCCACGTATTGCAATTGCCCCTCAAGCGCCGCTTCAACAGCAACCTCATACTCGGTATCGGTCTCTACTAGGTCAGCTACAACTCCGGCGAACCTATCCTTGAAACAATCGGCTAGAAAAAGGCTCCGCACCCCCTGGCCGTAGCCGGCAAACCTGGCCTCTAGGTCATTTAGCGAAGCGAGCTTTGCCGATTTGCTGCTCAATTCGTCGCGGCGGGACTGAAGCTCCTCAAGAACCGCTGTCATACTGCTTCGCAACTCGTTGGTGCGGACGATCAGGGATTCCACCTGCAACGCCAGTTCGCGCTTTGCTGTATCAGCTGCATGGTTGGAGTTGAGAAGCTCGGCAACTCGTGCAGTCGAAACCGCCAGCCTCCCTGCCAGCTCGCTCCCTTCACGCCCGCTCATCTCGGACCGTTCAGCCAGCCGGGTCAGGCGGCGGCCAGCCTCGCCATGCTGGTTATTGAACTGAGCCAGTCGATTGAGAAGTGAGACAAGAGTCTGGCGGATACCGTCCTGTTGCCGCACCAGTCCGGCTTCCTCAGTCAACAGCATTTCCAGGTCGGTGTTCTGCTTAGAAAGCTCTTCATCTTTCACTGTGGCATCAACAAGGAGTCCCCCTCGCTGCTCATCCAACTGCTTTAGCTCGGTGCCTGACTCATTCTGCCGCCTTAAGAGGCCTGTCAGCTCCTCGTTGGCGCGTGCCCGCTGACGCTCAAGGTTGGCCAGCTCTTTACGCTGAAAATCGAGACGGTTCTCTGCGCCTTGATACTCGGCCTTTACCCGGAATATCTCCTCCTGGCAGACTGCAAGAGAGCGCTCCTCCTCCAGCAGCGAGATCCTTCGCTCTTCCAGGGAAGCGTCCCCTGTCGCGACCTGACCTGCAAGAGCTACGAGCTGAACGGTGCTCTCAGCATGACCGGCTTCGAGCATGCGAACGCTAGAGTCAAGCTCAAGATGCCGGCGCACGGCAAAGGCAATCTCTATCCCCTTAAGCTCCTCGCGAAGAGACCTGAAGCGCTCCGCCTTCTTTGC
>JAYSLX010000170.1:0-6698 GCA_043725245.1 Geobacteraceae bacterium
CCGGGAAAACCTGAATAAGCTGAAACAACAGGAAGCGGATATAAACGCCAAAATTGCCGGATATGAACATTCACCTCAAGCGGTGGTTGATTCCATTGATAAGGATGAGGTTGCTTCGTTCTGCGCGGTGCTGCGTGAGAAGCTGCTGGACACATCACAGCCATTCAGCAAGGAATATCTGCAACTGTTGGTGAATGAAATTGTACTGACGGGAAACAGCGTGACGGTGAAGGGGGGATATATTCCGTTGGTTGGCGCAGTAAAGCTGGTGGCACAAAAAAAGAAACTGAGCACTCCGCAAGAAGTACTCAGTTTCAATAAAGACTGGCGTCCCCTGCCGGATTTGAACCGGCGTCGCCGCCGTGAAAGGGCGGTGTCCTGGGCCTGGCTAGACGAAGGGGACTAAAATTGAACCACGCTGATTCCAAATCTGTAAGCATGCGCGGCAATCTTTTTACATACAGCAATAGCCATGGTGAGTCAATAATTATTTATCGCTAGCCATAATTTCAGGCCTTCCACTGCGCTTCAAATGGGATGATTTGCGATAATGTCTCGTACAGACAACAGACGTTCACGGAGCAATTCAGCACCCTTAACAACCTGGCGGGCGCGCCACTCACTTCGCACATAAGGGGAAAGCCGAGTTAGTGCCTCGTCAATCTTTCTACTGACCAAAACCCGCTCTTTATAATCAAGCAATTTCCCCATTTCCAGCTGACCCCTGATGGAATCAAATTCTTCCTCAAAGTAGCTTATAACTTGCGCGGACATATTAATGTCTTCTGACATGGATGTAACTCTCCCTATAGCCATAGGAATGAAACTGCTCCTTTGATAAGGGTTCGGTACATTTCAGTTTTTTCTTTAGCATTTTTAAGAGGTAAGATCATGAAGGCGGCGAATCTGGCTGGCTGGCGAAAGAAACTCTAGCAAATTATAATACTTAGTGGAATCTAAATAAATCAGGCACTCTTTAGCCAGGCAGCATTTGGCTTCTGCCCTACAGGTTTTGTGTTGAGATCAACAGCCTTGGAAGTGTAAACATATGTAATATTTTTGCCATTTTTCTTTGCTCGGTAGAGTGCCTGGTCAGCACGACTGACAAGCTGAGTAATCGGATCGCTTCGGCCACCTGAAGTGAATGCGATTCCTATGCTTGCAGTTAGCCTAAACTGCTGCCCATTGAAGACAAATACAGTTCCGGCCATCCTTGCCCTCAACCTCTGAGCTATTTCAAAGGCTACGGAAGAGTTTGTAGCAGGGAGCATTACGGCAAACTCCTCTCCCCCATAGCGAGCGACAAGGTCAGACCCCCTGCAACCCTCCCGAAGGATTTTCCCAACGGTAGAAAGGACTTCATCTCCTGCAGGATGACCAAATGTGTCATTTACTATTTTAAAGTCGTCGAGATCTATCAGAAGGAGCGAAATCGGCATCAAATCCTTTCGGCGAATCTCAACCTCAAGAAGCTCATCAAAAACTCGCCGGTTGAAGAGACCGGTGAGTGCATCCTTCATGGCAAGTTCCTTAACCTGCTCATGAACAAGTGCGTTTTTTATCGAACGGGAAAAATGCGCCGTTACCTCCGCGAGAAGTACTGCCGATAAAGTCCTGATGTTTACATTGCCGAAAAGTATCCGAACCGTCCCCAGAGAATCAGGGAGGAGAATATCTACCCCTTTCACGCCAAGTGCAGGGCAGGCAAAAATGGATCCCTGCAGGCGGTCGTCAAACCTGAACCCTCTGGAACGCCCTGACCATTCAGACTCATCGAGGAGAAGAGGCAGGCCGTCATCTCCTTTGCCCGGAGCAAATGACAACGGTGAAAGGCCGAATTCAGGCGCCAGCGTGAAAATGATGCCTCTATATGGCATGAAGTCGTAAAGATGCCTGGCTGCAATGGCACATATATCCTGCGGAACGAGGCTGGCACAGGTGGCCCCCATGAAGCGACTGATAAATGTCGCCTCTCTAAGGCGTTGTTCCAGGCTGGCAATATCCGTAGCATGACCCGCAATAAGAGCCTCATCCACACAGGCAAGACCCTGAGATGTATTTTTGGAATTCCTTTGCTGATTAGCGCTCTCCATGGCTACACCCTTCTTAAGCATTGTCCTATTATCGCTTATGACAGTGACATCGGAAAGTAACAGAGCCAAAGATGCAATTTAATTGCCAATAAAACAAGCCCCCCCCAATATCAGGCAGTATCAGTTACAGAAATGGTCTGAAGCTTGTGTTGCAGGACTTTTCATGCAGGAAAGCAGTTTTCACATACCGAACAGGAGTCAATAAAATGACACCGGTGATAAAAAATGACAACTCCGAGGTGTGACAGGTGAGGGATGGCGTAAAAGAGATACTCGTGGATCGGCGGGAAAAAGCCTTAAGAATGAAGAGTAAATAAAGGTTTGCCCAGCTCTACTCTGCGAGCTGCTGCTTTATGAGTTGCTCAATGCGCCTGCCCGATTCTTCATTATAGCCCATGAACTTTTCGACGACGACCCCCTTTTTCCCTATTAGATAGAGAGTCGGCACTGAGCGCAGGGAATAATCGAGCTGAAGGTCCTCACTGGCCAAGGCCATTGGATAATTGACCTTGTGGGCGATGGAAAATTCGCGAACCGCCTTGTCACCATTTTCATCAAGGCTCAACCCGAGAATCTGAAGGCCTTTACTGCCATATTTCTGGTTCAGTTTGACCAGATGGGGGATTGAATCGCGACAAGGTGAGCACCATGTAGCAAAGAAATCAATAAGCAGGACATAACCGCGATAATTGGCTAGAGTGATCTGTTGCCCTGAGGTGCTGACAAGTTTGAAGGGGGGAGCAAGCTCCCCTTTCTGGAGTATTGCCAAGGCAGAACTCGGCAATACGAATAAAGTCAATGTCAGGACCAGCATGCATGATCGATAAGCCTTGCAGGTCATAAGATCAGAGAGCCTTCTTGATCAAGACCTCAAGCTGAGCCTTGGGTACTGCGCCTACTACCTGATCGACGACCTTCCCATCCTTGAAGAGAATAATGGTAGGAATCCCACGAACGCCATACTTGGCTGGCGTTGCAGGATTCTCGTCAACATTAACTTTACCAATCCTTACCCTGCCGTCATACTCTTCTGCAATGGCATCAATAACCGGCCCGATGGCTTTGCACGGCGCACACCAAGTTGCCCAGAAATCGACAATAACCGGGAGGTTACTCTGGAGTACATCGCTCTCGAAATTAACATCTGTGAATGCTTGAACCTTCTCGCTAGCCATAAATTCTCCTCGCGGGGAAATGTGTTTGTGAAACTATATCCTTCTGATGTAAAAAATCAAGCCGAATTAAGCGCCTTGGCCTGAGATATTCCCATTTAGGCTCCACATGCATGGCAAATCACGCAAGTCATGCTATAGTTTTGCATTCTTTCCCCTCATACCGTCCCGGAGGTACTGCCCCAAATGCCAAGACTCACCATATCCTTAGATGTTTGCGGCAAGCCGGTTGTGGTGGTAGGAGGAGGGAACGTGGCCGCGCGAAAGTGCATATCGCTGATCAGAAGCCAGGCAGATGTAACGGTAGTCTCCCCGCAATTGAATGCAAGCGTGCATAGGCTCGTCAAAGCAGGGTGGGTCAGACACAAGAAACGCGAGTATGCGCCTGGAGATCTAAGCGGATTTTTTCTGGTCTTTGCAGCAACAGACCGTCCCGAGGTAAATCAGGCCGTGGCGCATGAATCTGCACAACTGGGGATTCCCGTAAATACCGTCGATTCCACTGCTTTGTGCTCATTCACCTCTCCGGCAGTTGTGCGACGAGGGAGCCTAACTCTGACAGTCGCATCTGAAGGAGAAGCCCCAGCCCTTTCGCGTCAGATTCGTCGCGAACTTGCTGCAAAATACGGACGGGAGTATGCACTTACAGTCCGACTCCTGGGTGTCATCCGCGAAAAGCTATTGACTCATAATATTAAACGCACATACAATAAGCAGATTTTGAGTGGGTTGAGCAGCAGTGTGCTGCCCACGCTCCTGCGTACCAATTCGCTGGATTTAATCGATCACCTCCTGCTGGAACATTGCGGACCAGGGTTCTCACTGGCCGAGCTTGGAATGCTGAAAGAGGTTTCTCAATGAATGCCGCCCTCTATTTCACCACCTTGGGTATCTATCTGATAGCCACGATCACCTACATCATCTATCTGGTTAAGCCCAAGCCAAAACTGACCATGATATCGACCTGGGTCTTGAGGGGAGGCTTTCTGATCCATTGCCTCTTCACGCTTGACCGCTACTTCGAGGCTGGCCGGACTCCCATCACCAACCTGCATGAGTCACTCTCCTTCTTCAGCCTGGCCATCATCGGAGTCTTCATCATCTTCGAACATCGATACAAGCTGACAATCCTCGGCTCCTTCGTTATCCCGATTGCCCTTATACTGATGTCGCTCTCAATGCTCTTCCCCATGGGGATCACACCCCTCAACCCTGCCCTCAAAAGCAAGTGGCTCGTGGTGCATACCGTAGTGGCCTTCTTGGGTTATGCGAGCTTCACCGTCGCATTCGGGGCTGGCATAATGTACCTGATACAGGAGCGCTTCCTCAAACAGAGGAAGCTTGGCCCCTTGTACCAGAAGCTCCCTTCCCTGGATAAACTGGACGACATCAACTACCGCTGCCTGACCTTCGGATTCCCACTATTGACCTTTGCGATAATATCGGGGGCCATCTGGGCTGAAACCGCCTGGGGGACCTACTGGAGCTGGGATCCAAAGGAAACCTGGTCACTTATAACCTGGTTCGTTTATGCAGCGCTGCTCCACGGCAGGCTCACCACCGGCTGGCGAGGGCGAAAAGCCGCTATCCTTGCAATCGCAGGATTTTTTGTACTTCTTTTCACATTCCTCGGGGTCAATCTGCTTTTACCAGGACTGCACAGCTACAAGTAAGATAGAGGCAAAGAGCCGATGAACATTATCGTTGTGGGGCTGTCACACAAGACCGCCTCGGTCGACATACGGGAAAAGCTGGCATTTGCTCCCACCAACATGGAAAGACCGCTCAGTGCACTGAGGGAACTGCCGGATATCACCGAGGCAATTATCGTCTCAACCTGCAACCGAGTTGAAATCTATGCCACTACGCACGATATTGCCGGAGGGTTAGCGAGGATAAAGCGCTTCCTTGCCGATTACCACAAGCTACCGCTTGATACCCTGGAAACCTATCTTTACAGCCATCACGGCGAGGAGGCCATACGTCACGTATTTCGCGTTGCATCCAGCCTCGATTCCATGGTAGTTGGAGAACCACAGATCCTCGGACAGATAAAGACCTCCTACGGATATGCCGCTGAATTCAAATCCTCCGGCATCATCCTCAACCGTTTCCTACACAAGGCATTCTCCGTTGCCAAACGGGTACGAACCGAAACAAAGATTGCCTCGTCAGCCGTTTCAGTCGCCTTTGCCGCTGTAGAACTCTCCAAGAAGATATTTGACGAACTTTCGGATAAAACCGTTATGCTCATTGGTGCCGGAGAGATGTGCGAACTGGCAGCCAAGCATTTTCTGAACAACGGGGTTCGTGGTGTCATGGTCACCAACCGGACATTTGAGCGGGCTGAACGACTTGCCGAAGAGTTTGGCGGCAGCGCCGTGAAGTTCGATGACCTCTTTGACTACCTCCACAAAGCCGACATCATCCTCTCTTCCACCGGGGCACCGCACTTCATCATCGGTCCAAAGGACGTGGAAGAGGTAATGCGCAGGCGCAAGCAGAAGCCGATGTTCTTCATAGACATCGCTGTACCCAGAGACATAGACCCGAAGGTAAACGACGTAGAAAACGTCTATCTCTACACGGTTGACGACCTCCAGGAGGTTGTAGCGGTTAATCTGCAGCAGCGGGCTGAAGAGGCAATAAAGGCCGAGGCAATCGTGGATCAGGAGATTGGCCAGTTTTTCAAGTGGCTCTCATCCCTTGAGGTCACCCCGACCATCGTGGCTCTCCGCGCCAAATTCGACGAGGTGCGTCGGATTGAACTGGAAAAAACCCTTGCCAACTGGAAGGACGTTCCTCCTGATGCACAAAAGCGCCTGGAAGCCCTTACCAACGCAATCATGAACAAACTCCTCCATCCGCCGACCAGCCTCCTTAAAAAGGCCGGTCAAGGAGGACGTATCGATCTTTATGTCGATGCACTCCGTGCCCTGTTTGAACTGCAGACCGACGGGCAGGAGCAGCAAGAATTGGGAGAGCTGGAAGAGTAGATGCGCTTCCTTAACACCAAACTACAGATCTACGGATTTCGGGATCTTTCAAAGGAGAATACAAGTAAATGGCAATGAAGAGCTTACGAATCGGCACCCGTGCAAGTCAGCTGGCACTCTGGCAGGCCAACTGGGTAAAGTCTGAGCTTGAACAGCGTTACCCGGGGATGGAGGTAACTCTCACCAAGATCAAGACTATCGGTGACAAGATACTTGACGTACCACTGGCGCAGGTAGGCGGCAAAGGGCTTTTCGTCAAGGAGATAGAAGAGGCAATGCTCCGCGGTGAAATCGATATTGCAGTCCACAGCATGAAAGATGTGCCGACCGATTTTCCTGAAGGGCTTGGCCTGCACTGTATAACTGAAAGGGAAGATCCGAGGGATGCTTTAATATCGAAAGGCGTCAAGTTCGCCGACCTACCGAATGGGGCTAAA
>JAYSLX010000171.1:0-7975 GCA_043725245.1 Geobacteraceae bacterium
TCTTAAGCGCACGCTTACGGGCCGCAATGGTTTTCTTCTTCCGCTTGATACTCGGCTTCTCGAAATGTTCACGCTTGCGAATTTCAGACAGTATCCCCGCCTTCTCGCACTGCTTCTTGAACTTCTTCAGCACGACTTCAAACGGCTCATTTTCTTTTACCTTTATTCCCGGCATCCATATTCCCCTCCCTCCTGTTGCGAATTTAATACCTTAACAAGGGTAGGCCGGTACTCTGAAAGAGATAGTATATTATCTGCCGACATCAAAGCTGTCAAGAAATTATTCAACAATCCCTCTGATTACTCAGCTGGTCGTGACAGTTTCTCCGCAACACCTGAAATGCCAAAACGGCGGCGTAGTTCGTCATGAACCGCTTCAAGGGGTATACCGTGATATCCGAGGAGGACGAGGGTGTGAAAGAAGAGATCCGCAGTCTCATAGACGATCTCTTCGCGCACCCCCCCTTTGCCAGCGATCACGAGCTCGGTTGCCTCCTCGCCAAGTTTTTTAAGGATCTTGTCGTTTCCTTTGCGCATCAGGGATGCGGTATAGGACTCTTCAGAAGGATTTGCCTTGCGTTCCAGGATCACCTGATAGAGCGCCTCAAGGATATTGTCGTTACGGTTACTCATAATCTGACAGGCACCCCTTTCTCCGAAAGGTACGACTTAGCCTCCTGAATCGTATACTCCTTGTAATGAAAGATTGAGGCGGCAAGGCAGGCACTGGCGCCCGCCTTGGTGAAGCCCTCATAGATGTGCTCCAGGCTCCCGACTCCACCCGAGGCGATGACCGGAATGGAGACGGCATCGACAATGGCTCGCGTGAGGGGGAGGTCGTAACCATCCTTGGTTCCGTCGCAATCCATGCTTGTCAGTAGGATCTCGCCGGCACCATACCCTTCCATACGCTGCGCCCACTCCAGAGCATCGATCCCTGTGGCGTTGCGACCACCATGGGTATACACCTCCCATCGCTGCTCACCCGATACCCTGCGGGCATCGATGGCCACCACTGTACACTGGGAACCGAACCGCTCAGCTGCTTCACGGACAAATTCAGGTCGATTGACCGCAGCAGTGTTGATAGAGACCTTATCGGCACCCGCGTTGAGGAGCCGCCGGATGTCATCCACAGATCGGACCCCGCCACCAACCGTCAGGGGCATGAAGACCCGTTCGGCAGTCCGCCTGACCACGTCTATGATGATGTCACGCTGATCAGATGAGGCGGTGATGTCCAGAAAAGTCAGTTCATCTGCACCCTGCCGGTCATAGAGCTCGGCGATCTCCACCGGGTCGCCGGCGTCTCTCAACTCCAGGAACTGGACCCCCTTGACCACCCTGCCACCTTTAACGTCGAGACAGGGGATAATCCGCTTGGTCAACATAGCCGAACCTCCCCCTTTGTCAGGGCAATTGCCTCGTACAATTTGATGGAACCGGTATAGATTGCCTTGCCGGTGATGACTCCGGTTACGCCGCTCTGCTCGATGGCCATCAACCTCTTTATATCGTCCAGGCAGGAGAGACCGCCGGATGCGATAACCGGTATGCTTATGGCCTCTGCCAGAGCTTTTGTTGCCTCGATGTTCGGCCCCCTAAGCATTCCGTCGCGGCTGATGTCAGTATAAACTATTGCAGAAACGCCGTACCCCTCGAATCGCTTCGCCAGCTCCACAGCAGTAACTCCGGTCATCTCGGCCCATCCCTGGACCGCCACCATCCCATTCTTGGCATCTATGCCAACCACGATACGACCGGGAAATTGCGCACATGCCTCTCTGACCAGCTCAGGATTCCGCTGGGCCGCAGTACCAATAATGACCCGGCTGATCCCTATTGTCAGGTAGGCCTCAATGGTTGCAAGGTCACGGATGCCCCCCCCCAGTTGGGTCGGAATCTGCAGCACCTTGACAATGGCTTCAATTGATGAACGGTTCTTCGGCTCGCCGGCAAAGGCTCCATCCAGATCGACAACATGGAGGAGCTGAGCCCCCTGCGCCTGCCAGGCAAGGGCCTGGGCTGCCGGGTTATCATTGAACACTGTGTCACGGTCCATGAGCCCCTGCTCCAGGCGGACGCATTTTCCTTCTTTAAGATCGATTGCAGGAATGACGATCACTTCATCTCTCCAAAATTCTTGAGCATTTCGAGCCCCTTTTCCTGGGACTTTTCCGGGTGAAACTGTGTGGCAATAACATTGTCTTTCCAGATGGATGAGCAGAAGTCGATGCCATAGTTTGTGGTGGTGGCAATGACCGATGCATCGTCGGGCTTGACAAAGTAGGAGTGGACGAAATAGACGTTGGTCCCCTCATCAATCCCGGCAAAGAGAGGTGAGTGATTCCTGAATGATATCTGGTTCCACCCCATGTGTGGAACCGGCAGTCGCTCGCCCTTCTCCTCCATCCCCTCAGGAAAACGTACCACCCGACCCGGAATGACACCAAGCCCCTTGTGCAGTCCGAACTCTTCGCTCTCCGAGAAGAGGAGCTGCAGCCCTAGACATATCCCGAGGAACGGTCGCCCCTCGCTGATAACCTGCAGAATGGGCTCCACAAAGCCCCCCTGTTCCAAGTTGTGCATGCAGTCGCGAAAGGCTCCAACCCCTGGCAGGACAATCTTTTCCGCTTCCAGAACCACCTTTGGGTCAGAGGTAACCACAGCATCGAATCCGACCTTCTCGAAACCTTTCTGAACGGAACGGAGGTTGCCCATGCCGTAGTCGATGATCGCAATCATTATGACACCTTGTGAAAGGTGAAGAGCGAGAGTAAAAGGTGAATGATTCAAAGATTCGTTCACAGTTCACAGTTCACAGTTCACAGTTCTATAATTTTCCTTTAGTAGACAAAACGCCTTCAACACGAGGATCAAGCTGGCTCGCAAGATCCAGCGCACGGGCCGTTGCCTTGAAACAGGCCTCCAGGATGTGATGGACGTTGTCTCCGTACATCACGTTGATATGCAGGTTGGCTCCCAGATTATTCACCAGTGCCTGGAAGAACTCACGTGCCAGCTCCACATCGAATTCGCCGATCTTCACCTTAGGCAGGCGGACATTGTAGACCAGGTAAGGCCGGCCGGAGAGATCGGTAGCAACAGTGGCAAGGGTCTCATCCATCGGGACAGTTGCCTGTCCATAGCGCCGAATCCCCTTCTTGTCGCCAAGGGCATCCTTAAGGGCCTGTCCGAGTACGATTCCGACATCCTCCACCGTGTGGTGAAAATCGATGTCAATGTCTCCCTGGGCCTCAACGGCCAGATCAAAGAGGCCATGACGGGCGAACAGGTCGAGCATGTGATCGAGGAACGGCACCGAGGTGCAGATTTTTGATTCCCCTGTCCCGTCAAGATTAATGGAAAGCTTGATCCTAGTTTCCTTTGTCACTCTTTCGATAGCAGCCGTACGTGCCATTGTAGCCTCCTATAAAATCAGCCTATCTCTCTAATCGCAGCCAGAGTCTTTTCCATATCCTCCAGCGTGCCGATGGAGATCCTCAATCCATGGGAAAGCAAAGGGTCGGAGAAATAGCGCACAAGAATCTTTCGCTCGTAAAGGCCGTCATATACCCGTTTACCATTCCTGTCCGGAGGCGTGGCAAAGACATAGTTCCCCTGGGAGGGGATGACCCCGTAGCCAATGGACCGTAGTTCCGATGAGAACCATTCGCGCGTCTCACGGATCTTCCGGCAGCATTCCGCCAGATAAGATTGGTCACGCAGCGCAGCAACGCAGGCTGCCTGTGCCAGGCGGTCCAGGTTGTAGTGATCGCGGATCTTGTCCAGGGCGGCGATCACCTCTGGGCGGGCAATGGCAAGGCCGAGCCGCATCCCTGCCAGGGAGTAGCTCTTGGAGAGGGTGCGGGTCACCACAACATTATCGTATTTCTTCACCAGTTCCACTGCGCTCGACTCGGCAAATTCGGCATAGGTCTCGTCCAGCACCAGCATGCCGGCGCAGCGCTTCGCCAACTCCTCGATGTACTGAAGTGGAAATGCCGGTCCGAGCGGCGCATTAGGCGTTGTGAGGAAAAATAGCTTCCCCTCATAGCGCTCCGGAAATCCGGCAACGCGGAAATCATCCGTCAAGCCGAACGTGCGGACCCGCGCCCCCTGGACCTCTGCCAGAGTCGCATAATAGGAGTAGGAGGGGTGAACATAGCCGATCTCTTCGCCTTCGGAGGCAAATGCCCGAATAAGGTTGTTCAGCACCTCGTCAGAACCGTTTGCCATGATGATCCACGACGGGTCAAAACCGAACACTATACCGGCTTCCTCGCGCAGATTCTGGCTGGAAGCGCTTGGGTAGGCGCGCAGGCTGGCGCCGTCCGGCCCCAACTCATCAAGGATAGCCTTGACCACCTGAGGGGACGGTGGATAGGGATTCTCGTTGGTGTTGATCTTGATCCAGGAAGCAATGTCCGGGGGCTGAAAACCAGGGACATATCCCTGCATAGTGGCAATATTGGCACGTAACGGGATCATATATTTCTTTCCTGTGAGCCAAGCCTTATGCTGACCGATTTGCCGTGCGCCTCCAGCCCTTCCAACTCTGCGATCTGAACAATCTGCTTTCCGAGACGGTTCAGGCCGGTCTCGCTGAAGTAGACGATGGAGGACTTTTTAACAAAATCATCAACAGAAAGCGGCGAGAAAAAGCGGGCTGTTCCCCCGGTAGGGAGCGTGTGATTCGGCCCTGCCAGGTAATCACCGGCCGCCTCAGGAGTGAAGTGCCCCATAAAGATGGCTCCTGCATTTTTTATCTTCGGCAGAATGGCAAATGGGTCGCGGACGGCAAGCTCCAGATGCTCCGGCGCAATCCGATTGGAGAAGGAAATCGCC
The DNA here is from genome assembly GCA_043725245.1 of Geobacteraceae bacterium. Lineage (GTDB taxonomy): Bacteria > Desulfobacterota > Desulfuromonadia > Geobacterales > DSM-12255 > Geoanaerobacter. Next base: position 4,849 of record JAYSLX010000171.1, read on the forward strand.
TCGTCAAGGGTTTCGGCCACAATCACCGCACCGTAGGTCTCCCACGACTTTCGGGCAATGCTCTCGCGGGAAAGCTGTTTCAACTGGCATTCAACCTCATCCGCCACCTTCTCGCCGAAGCCCCTGTCAGTCGTGATGAGGATCGAAGAGGCCAATTCATCATGCTCCGCCTGGGAGAGAAGGTCCGCTGCGATATGCGCCGGGGTGCCGCTGCCGTCATTGATCACCAGTATCTCACTCGGCCCTGCGATCATATCGATCCCGACCTGGCCGAAGACGAGCTTTTTGGCGGTCGCCACATAGATATTCCCGGGCCCGGTGATCTTGTCAACCTTGGGGATGGTAGCAGTCCCATAGGCAAGTGCTGCAACAGCCTGGGCGCCGCCGATCCTGAATATCCTGTCAACACCCGAAAGACGGGCAGCCACAAGAACATGCGGATTGATCTCCCCTCCCGGCGTCGGCGCAACCATGATCACTTCCGGCACTCCTGCCACCTTTGCAGGTACCGCATTCATTATCACGCTTGACGGATAGCTGGCCTTGCCACCTGGAACATATATCCCAACCCGTTGCAGCGGGGTCACCATCTGGCCCAGCATGATGTCGGTCTCATCGGTTGAGAGCCATGTCTCCTGCTTCTGCTTTTCGTGGAACCTTGCCACACGCTCTACTGCAAGCTTAAGGAGATCGATCTCCTCGCTCTTTACTCTTGCAAAGGCATAGTCGATTTCGTCTTCGGTAGCCTGCAGAGCCCTGACAGAGGTGGCATTCAGGCGGTCAAAGCGGTTGGTGTACTCAAGCACCGCTTCATCACCACGCAGGCGGACGTCTGCTATGATGTCAAGGACAACCTGCTCCACCTCTCTGCCGCTCTCCTCCCCACGTGCGAGGATGACGGCAAACTGCTTATCGAAATCCGCGTCCCGAATGTCGAGAAATATCATAGTTGTTTCTCCAACCCCTCGATGATCTCGATGATCCTCTGATGCTTGGTCTTCAGGCTCGCCCGATTGACGATCAGCCTGGTGGTGATCTCGGCAATGGTTTCGACCTCCACCAGGCCGTTTTGCTTCATGGTTTCGCCGGTGGAAACCAGGTCGACAATCCGCTCTGAAAGCCCAACAAGGGGTGCAAGTTCGATGGAACCGTAGAGCTTAATGATCTCGACCTGGATACCCTTTGCTGCGAAGTATTTCTCGGTGACATTCGGGTATTTGGTGGCTATCCTGATATTGGTCCAGCGGGAGGGATCATCTTCCTTGGCCAGCCCTGCAGGCTCGGCCACCATCATCCGGCAGTAGCCGAATTTTAGATCCAACGGCTCGTAGACATCCTTTTCCTGCTCCAGGAGTGTGTCCTTGCCGACAATCCCCAGGTCTGCGGCACCGTACTCCACGTAGGTAGGCACGTCCGTAGCACGGACTATCATGTAACGCATCCGCTGCTCGACATTCTCAAAGATCAGCTTGCGTGAACTGGAGAGAAGCTCATCGCAGTCGAAGCCGATCTTCTTGAAGAGAGCAACCGACTCTTCGAGGATCCGGCCTTTCGGGATGGCAATAGTGATATAATCGGTCATGGTTCCTTCACCCTCTTGATGTCGGCTCCCAATGCCGCTAGTTTCTTCTCGATGGCTTCATACCCACGGTCCAGATGGTAGATGCGGGATACCTCGGTAGTATTGTCTGCAGCAAGCCCAGCCAGAATGAGAGAAGCGGAGGCACGGAGATCAGTTGCCATGGATGGCGCACCGGAGAGCTTCTTTACCCCTTTGACCGTTGCACTGTTCCCCTCTATAGTGATGTCGGCTCCAAAACGGATCAACTCCGAAACATGCATAAAGCGGTTCTCGAAGATATTCTCAGTAATAACGCTTGCCCCGTCGGCGACGCACATAAGCGCCATGAACTGGGCCTGCATGTCCGTAGGGAAGCCCGGATAAGGGCGGGTCTTGATATTCACACTTCTGGGACGTCGCGGCCCCTTGATCCGAACCACGCCATCCTTGTTGGTGATCTCTGCACCAGCGTCCTGCAGCTTGAAAACCAGGGCATCGAGGTGTTCCAGCTGCATGTTGTTAATCCGGATGTCGCCTCCGGTAATGGCAGCAGCCACCATGAAGGTGCCGGCCTCGATCCGGTCCGGCATAACCCGGTAGCAGACCGGGACAAGGTCACTGACACCTGAAATACGGATGGTATCGGTCCCTGCCCCCTCGATCCGTGCCCCCATCTGGTTGAGCATTGTGGCAAGATCGAGGATTTCCGGCTCCCGGGCCGCGTTTTCCAGGACCGTCTCCCCCTTGGCTGTTGCTGCAGTCATCATCAGGTGCTCGGTCCCCCCGACTGTGGGGACGTCGAAATTGATTCTGGCCCCCTTGAGACGCTTGGCCTTTGCCTCCACATAACCGTGGGCAAGGTGTATGTCAGCACCCAAAGCTTTAAGGCCCTTCAGATGCTGGTCTATGGGTCGGGCACCGATGGCGCAACCGCCAGGGAGCGACACCCTTGCCCTGCCGTGCCTTGCCAGCAGAGGCCCGAGTACGAGCACCGACGCGCGCATGGTCTTAACAAGGTCGTAAGTTGCCTCCACGTTGTTGACGTCAGTTGTGTCGATCCGCACAACGTTGCCATTCCCTTCAACACGTGCGCCAAGAGATTCCAGTACCTTGATGGTTGTGTTTATGTCGCGCAGGAAAGGTACGTTGCTGATCTCAAAGATGCCTGGAGCGAGAATAGTGGCACAGAAAATGGGGAGAGAGGCGTTCTTGGAGCCACTGACCGTGACCTCACCAGCAAGCTTCTTCCCTCCATGAATAATCAGTTTGTCCAATGCTGTACCTCAATAAAGGATTGATAGGGGCATGATTTGTGTTTGCCCTGGTTGCGGGCGATCAAGAGGAATGCCCTTACGATAAACGTCCCCCGATCACCCGGTCGATGAGCGCCGGATCCTTGGCAACGAACAGATCAGCGAAGCCCACCTTGCCGAACATTTCCTGCACGGCCTTGGCCTGGCCGATCCCCACCTCAAGCATGAGCCACCCGCCTGCATTCAGGTACCCAGGCACTGCAGGTATGATGAGCCGGTAGAAGTCGAGGCCGTCCCTGCCGCCGTCCAATGC